>NZ_JBFAMM010000010.1:0-239532 GCF_040656535.1 Streptomyces sp. NPDC049887
GCTGTTGAGTTCTCAAGGAACGGACGCTTCCTTCGTACTCACCCGCAGAACACTCTCTCGGGCTTTCCTCCGGGCGCTTCCCTTCGGTGTTTCCAGCCTAGCAGATCCGATTTCCGTTTCCGCCACCCGCTGGAGTGGGCTGCCGGGCCGTTCTTCCGCTTTCGCGTTTTCCCTTTCCGGCGGTTCCGACTCTATCAGATCCTTTCGGGCCTGATTCCCAGTCAGAGGGGGTTGTCTTTCCGGCCACCGGGCCGTTCCGACGAGTGAGACTTTAGCGGAATCACTGTCTCCGACGCTAATCGGGGCGCGCTCGTTCGAACGCGGATTCCTCATTTCGCAAAAGCGCACGGAAAGCGAGGCGACAGTATGTCGCTCGCTTGGAGTGGGTCTTGCGGAGTGGCTGTCCGGGGCCGACCAAGGTCGGTGCTCACGTCGGACAACTCGAAGAACTATACGGATCGGCGATTCGCGTGTCAACCTCGCTGCTGCGACGTACGCTCTGGGCATGACTACGCACGCGTGCACCCTTCAGTGGTGGACCGCCTGACGGCGGCCGACCCACACGCGCGCATCCCCGGCCGCCGCCTCGGCGGCCGTTCTTGTTCCTCCCTCCGAGGGGCCGGCCACCGGTCGCGGCGGCTCCGACACGAGAGGGAGACGACACATGACGCGGACCTTCAGCGGGGTCAAGCCGACGGGACATCTGACGCTGGGGAACTACCTCGGAGCCGTGCGCCGGTGGGCCGGTACGGACCAGCACCGGTCAGACGCCCTGTTCGGCATCGTGGACCTGCACGCCCTCACCGTCGAGCACGATCCGGCGCGGGTTCGCAGACTCAGCCGGCAGGCGGCGACACTGCTCCTGGCGGCCGGACTGGATCCGGAGCTCTGCACGGTGTTCGTGCAGAGTCACGTGGACGAGCACGCCCGGCTCTCCTACCTGCTCGAGTGCACCGCCACCGACGGCGAGATGCGGCGGATGATCCAGTACAAGGAGAAGGGCGCCCGCGCGCGGGCTGCGGGGGAGAGCGTACGGCTCTCCCTGCTCACCTATCCGGTGCTGATGGCTGCGGACATCCTGGCGTACGGGACGGACGAGGTTCCGGTCGGTGACGACCAGGCGCAGCACGTGGAGCTGACGCGCGATCTGGCGATGCGGTTCAACCACCGGTACGGGCACGTCTTCACGGTTCCGAGGGCCACCCATCCGCAGGTGGCCGCGCGCGTGATGGATCTGCAGGACCCGGCGTCGAAGATGGGGAAGTCCACGGACGGCGGAGCGGGCATCGTCTATCTGCTCGACGATCCGGACGTGGTCCGCCGCAAGATCATGCGCGCTGTGACCGACAGCGGTCATGACGTCGTCTACGACCGCGGGAGCCGACCCGGCGCGTCGAATCTGCTGGAGATCCTCGCGGCCTGTGAGGACGGGAACCCGGAGGCCCTTGCCGGCGGGTACGAGTCGTACGGCGCGCTCAAGAAGGACACGGCCGAGGCGGTGGTGGAGCTGCTGAGGCCGCTGCGGAAGCGGCATGCGGAGCTTGCGGCCGATCCGGCTCATGTGGACGAGGTGCTGAGGGCGGGGGCCGCGAGGGCCCGGGGGCTGGCCCGTCCTCTGGTCGATCGCGCCTATCGGGCGATCGGGCTGCTTCCGGTCTGCTGACGGAAGGCCGTCCGGTAGTCGCGCGGACTGGTGGCGAGGTGGCCGGCGAAGTGCTGGCGCATGGTCACCTCGCTGCCGAACCCCGTGCGACGGGCGACTTCGGGCATGGGGTGATCGGTGAGTTCGAGGAGCTTCTGGGCGGCTGCCACCCGCTGGGCGATCAGCCAGTGGAGGGGGGTGGTTCCCGTGGTGGCCTGGAAGTGACGGGCGAAGGACCGGGGCGACATTCCTGCGCGGGCGGCGAGTGACGCGACGGTGTGCGGCTCGGCGAGGTGGGCGAGGGCGTAGTCGCGGACGGTGGCGAGAGCGTCGGCGTCTCGATCGGCCCGCGGCGTGGGGTGCTCGATGAACTGGGCCTGGGTTCCCGTGCGGAAGGGCGCGGTGACCATCGAGCGGGCGATGGCGGCGGCGGCTTCGGCGCCGTGGGTGGTGCGGACGAGGTGGAGGCACAGATCGATACCGGCCGCGGTGCCGGCGGAGGTCCAGATGTTGCCGTCGTGGAGGAAGAGCGCGTCGGGGACGACGGTGACCCGGGGATGGTGCTCGCGGAGGAGGTGCGTGAGGTTCCAGTGGGTGATCGCGCGACGGCCGTCGAGGAGGCCCGCCTGGGCGAGGGTGAAGGCGCCTCCGCAGAGCGCGGCGATGGGAGTGCCCCGGTGGTGGGCGTGGCGGAGGGCGTCGAGGACCGGCGAGGGGGCGGGGGTGAGGTGGTCGTCGAGGCCGGGCACGACGACGAGGTCGGCGAGGCGGAGCCAGGCGAGGGTGCGGTCGGGGGCGAGGCTCAGACCTCCGCGCATGGGCACGGGGGTGCGGTCGGCTGCGGCGCGGCGGAGTTCGAAGGGGGGTACGCCGCGGTCGGTCCGGTCGACGCCCCAGACCTCGTTGATGACGGAGACGTCGAAGGCCCGTACCCCCGGGAAGGCGAGGAGGGCGATGCGCTGGGGAGTTGCTGTCCTCGAAGACGCCATGGGTTGGCAGTAAACCATCGATCGCCGACTTCTGTGCATCTGTGGCAGGTTACGGCGCCGGGGCAGCATGGCGGGCATGGAGATCGCGGAGAACGCAGCGCTGGTGGTCGTCGATGTGCAGAGGGGATTCGAGGAGGAGGAGTTCTGGGGGCGGCGGAACAACCCACGGGCGGACGAGAACATCGCCTCGCTGATCGATGTGTGGCAGGCGAGCGGCCGTCCGGTCGTGTTCGTACGGCACGACTCGTCGAAGCCGGGGTCGCCGCTGCGGCGGGACCACGCGGGCAACGGGTTCAAGGACTATGTGGAACAGAGGAGGGGGAAGGGCGACGGACCGGAGTTGCTGGTGACGAAGACCGTGAACTCGGCGTTCTACGGCACCCCGGATCTGGCTGCGTGGTTCGGGTCCCAGGGGGTGCGTCAGTTCGTGGTGGCCGGGATCCAGACCAACATGTGCGCGGAGACCACGGCACGGATGGGCGGGAACCTGGGGTACGAGGTGCTGTTCGCGTTGGACGCGACGTACACCTTCGACCTCGTGGGGCCGTTCGGCTGGAGTCTGGGGGCCGATGAGCTGGCGCGGGCCACCGCCGTGTCGCTGCACGGGGGTGGGTTCGCGACGGTGGTCACGACGGAGGATCTGGTGGCGGCGGCCGGGAAGTGAGGACCGGCTCGCGTGCGGGCGCACGCGCCCGCACGCGTACGCCGGGCCGTCGGGACGGCGATCCGGCCGTCGGGCAGGGCCGCGTACGCCCCGACGGCCGGAAGGCGGGTACCGCGACCGCCGTCGCGGGTCCGGGGGCCCGGCGGGGTCCGCCCGGGTGTCAGCCGTTGCCGGAGGCGAGCTCGCGGCTGCGGTCGCGGGCCGCTTCCAGCGCGGCGATGAGGGCGGCGCGCACGCCGTGGTTCTCGAGTTCGCGGATGGCGTTGATGGTGGTACCCGCGGGAGAGGTGACGGCCTCGCGGAGCTTGACCGGGTGCTCGCCGGAGTCGCGCAGCATCACCGCGGCGCCGATCGCGGCCTGGACGATCAGGTCGTGGGCCTGGGCCCTGGGCAGGCCGAGGAGGATCCCGGCGTCGGTCATGGCCTCGACGAGGAAGTAGAAGTAGGCCGGGCCTGAGCCCGAGAGGGCGGTGGCGGCGTCCTGCTGGGACTCGGGGACCCGAAGGGTCTTGCCGACTCCGCCGAAGATCTCCTCGGTGTGGGCCAGGTGCTCGGCGGTGGCGTGGCTGCCGCCCGAGATCACGGACATGCCCTCGTCGACGAGGACGGGAGTGTTGGGCATGACACGGACGACTGCGGTGTCGGCGGCGAGCCGGCTCTCGATGGTGGCGGTGGTGATGCCGGCGGCGGCGCTGATCACGAGGCGGTCGGCCGAGACATGGGGGGCGAGCTCGTCGAGAAGCCTGCTCATGTCCTGCGGCTTGACGGCCAGGATGAGGGTGTCGGCGCGTTTGGCGGCGTCCGCGTTGGTGACGGCTTCGACGCCGTAGCGGGTGCGGAGCTCCTCGGCGCGGTCGGCCCGGCGGGTGGTGACCAGCAGGGCGGATGCGGGCCAGCCGGCCCGGATCATGCCGCTGAGCAGGGCCTCGCCGATCTTGCCGGTGCCGAGGACTGCGACTGTCTGGGTCATGCGGGTCACCTCGCCGGGGTGGTGCGTGTGCACATGGTGGTCGTCCGTGTCCGTGGCCGTTCGCTGCCGGGTTCCTCCACGGACATGGACATCCTTGCACCGGGTCCCCTGTGGTGTCGGCGGTGTCCGAGGGGCGGTCACGAGGTGCGACGGCGGAGGGTGGCAGCGCCCAGGGAGAGGACGAGGAGGGCGCAGGCGGAGACCACGAGGACGTCACGGAGGAAGTCGGCGGTGACGTCGGTGTGGCGGAGGACCTCGTCCATGCCGTCGACGGCGTACGACATGGGCAGCACGTTGGATATGCCCTCGAGGACGGGCTGCATGTTGTCGCGGGCGGTGAAGAGGCCGCAGAGGAGGAGCTGCGGGAAGATCACGGCGGGCATGAACTGGACCGCCTGGAACTCGGAAGCGGCGAAGGCCGAGACGAACAGTCCGAGGGCGGTGCCGAGCAGGGCGTCCAGCAGCGCGACCAGGAGCAGCAGCCAGGTGGAACCGACGACGTCCAGTCCGAGGAACCAGACCGCGAGCCCGGTCGCGAGGGCGGACTGGACGACGGCCAGCAGGCCGAAGGCAAGGGCGTAGCCGGCGATGAGGTCGGCCTTCCCTAGGGGCATGGCGAGCAGGCGCTCGAGGGTGCCGGAGGTGCGCTCGCGCAGCGTCGCGATGGACGTGATCAGGAACATCGTGATCAGCGGGAAGATGCCGAGCAGCGAGGCGCCGATGGCGTCGAAGGTCTGCGGGCTCCCGTCGAAGACGTAGCGCAGCAGGAAGAGCATCAGGCACGGCACCAGGAGCATCAGGGCGATGGAACGGGGATCGTGCCGCAACTGCCTCAGGACCCGGGTGGCGGTTGTGAGGGTGCGGGACGGGGAGAGCGCTGGGCGCGGCGCGGACACGGGCGCGGACGCGGGTGCGGGTGCTGACGACGGGTGGGCGTTCATCGAGTGGTCTCCTGGAGGGCGTTGGCCGTGTCGACGAGGTGGAGGAAGGCGTCTTCGACGGTGGCGGTGTCGTTGCGGCGGCGGAGGGCGTCGGGGGTGTCGTCGGCGAGGAGTTCGCCATCGCGCAGCAGGAGGAGCCGGTGGCAGCGCTCGGCCTCGTCCATGACGTGGGAGGAGACGAGGATCGTGGTGCCGCGTTCGTCCGCGACGCGGTGGAAGAGGTCCCAGAGGTCGCGGCGCAGGACCGGGTCGAGGCCGACGGTGGGTTCGTCGAGGACGAGCAGCTCCGGGGCGCCGAGGAGGGCGACGGCGAGGGACACGCGGCTGCGCTGACCGCCGGAGAGCCTGCCCGCGAGTGAGCCCTCGTGCGCGGCGAGGTCGACATCCGTGATGGCCTGGGAGACATGGCGCCGGCGGCGTTCGGCGGCGGCGCGGCCGGGGTCGAGGATCGCGGCGAAGTAGTCCAGGTTCTGGCGGACGGTCAGGTCGTCGTAGACGGACGGGGCCTGGGTGACGTAGCCGATGCGGGAGCGCAGCGCGGCGTGGCCGGCGGGCCGGCCGAGGACGTCGAGGGTGCCGGTGACCTTGGCCTGGGTGCCGACGACGGCCCGCATGAGGGTGGACTTGCCGCAGCCGGAGGGACCGAGGAGTCCGGTGATCTGTCCTGGCGGCACCTCGAAGTCGAGGTGGCGCAGAACGGTTCGGGAGCCACGGACGACGGTCAGGGCGCGCGCGTGGACGGCCGGTGCCGGAGTACCCTCCGGAGGGTTATTCATCATGCGATGAATAATCCATCCGGAGGGGGAGCCCGTCAAGGTGCGAGGCGAGGAGTCAGGACATGCCCGGCGTCAGCGGAACGATCCAGGGACGACGGGCCGCGGTCCGCAGGAGGCCGACGGTGGAGCGGACGACCTGCTCCTTGATCCGGGCGGCCGGACGCCCCGTCAGAAAGCGGTCGCGCGGACTGTCGTCCGGACGGACGAACTGGACGAGCCCCTCCCGGCGTCCGAGGCTCACGCACTGGGTCAGGAAGCCGTAGTCGAAGGTGCGCGGCTCCCGTCCGCGGAACTCGGAGATGATCGACGCGGCGGCGTGCGAGCCCATGGGCATGGCCGTCGCACACGCCATCCGCAGGACGCCCGCCCTGGCCGAACTCGCCGCGGCGGCGTCCCCCGCGACGTACACCTCGGGGTGCGCCGGGGAGCGCAGGGCGCCGTCGACCCGGACCCGGCCCGAAGAGTCCAGCGGGAGACCGGCCGCCTCGGCGAGCTCGGTGTTCGGGACCATCGAAGCCGCCCAGACCACCTCGTCGGCGTCGACCGACCCGGGATCAGCGATCCGCCGGCCCTCCTCGATCCGTACGCCCCGCGCCCTCAGCACGCCCAGGGCGTGGTCACGGGCGCGCGGTGCGAATCCCGAGCCGACCCGCCCCTCCGCGTGCAGGCTCACGCGCCACTCCGGCCGCGCCTCGGCGAGTTCCGCGGCGAGTTCGATCCCGGTCAGCCCGCCGCCGACGACCGCCACCGAGCCCGGACCGTCCTGGAGGCGCTTGCGCAGGCCGGCGGCGGTCTCGACGGTGTGGGCGCGCTCGCCCGCCGGTGCGGTCCGGCTGCCCAGGGCGTAGACGAGCCGGTCGTACGGGAGCCTCCGGCCGTCGTCCGTCGTGACCGTGCGGGTGGCCGGGTCGATCCCGGTGGCCCGAGCCACGATGTGCTCGATCCCCGCCGGGCGCAGAAAATCGGAGAGCGGATGGCTCACATCGGGGCGGACTCCCGCGGCCAGTTCGTGGAGCCGTACGCGTTCGGTGAACCGGTCGCTGGGGTCGATCAGACTCACCCGGGCGTGCGGGGCCAGCCGTAGGGCGGCCATGAGCCCGGCGTAACCGGCGCCGAGGACCAGGACGCGGGGGCGGTTCTCGCTGTTGCGTGTCGTCATACAGGTGGGACGGCCCGGCCCCGCCGGATGTGACACGGAAGGGGAGAGGCGGTCAGCGGGCCGCCGATGCACCGAACCGCGGGCGACGCGGCGTGCCGGGACCCACGACGACGTCGATCCCGGTGTTCCCGGTGCTCCGGGCGCCGTCAGCGGGCGGCGATCGTGACAGCCCGGTCCACGGCGAACGCTCCTCGGCCAACTGCGTCCCGGAGACGCTCCGGGGACAGGACGCGCTCGCCCGCCGGCACGGGTGCGGCGGCTCCGGGCCCCGGTGTCGCCGCGAAGGACGAGCGGCTGCCCGGATGCGCGGACGGGTACGGGTGCGGAGCGGGCTCCGGCGAGGTCGGTACGGCGGCCGGCGGAACATCGGCGTGAGTCCGGCGCGGAGGCCGCGAAGGACGCCCGCGCTCCCGCCGGTGGCACATGCGCCCCATCAGGGCACGGTCCGGTCACCCACGCCCGGGTTTCCTCCGCACCTTCCGGTCACCCGCGCCTGGGCCTCCTCCGGGCCGCCGGGTTCCCGGTGCGCGAGCCGCGGCGCTTCTCGTACTGCGCGAGGGCCGTCTCGTACTCCCCGCGACGCAGCTTCTCGCCCGGTGCCTCGGTGAGCGAGCGCAGGAAGTAGGCGAGCAGCCCTCCGATGAAGCCGATCATCCGCAGGCTGCGCAGTGACTCCTCCCGCGCGGGATCGGCCGGACGGCGCGAGAAGCCCTCCCAGGTCCTGCGGAAGGCGACGGCGCTGCACACAGCGAACGTCACGATCACGAGAAGGTCGACGAAAGCGCCGACCCGGGCGATCTCCAGGCCCTGGTAGGCGAACCGCAGGACGAGGCACCCGGCGACCGCCGCGGCGAGCGAGCCGACCGCCACGGCGGCGCGGCGCAGACCGTAGCCACCGTCGTGGTCGACCCATGTGGTGCCGAAGAACCTGATCTCCTCGGGCTGCGGCCCGGCGCGGCCACCGCTTCCGGCGCCGGACTCGCCGCCGGGGCCGGCCGCGGAGCCGGAGGTGCGACTGCGGTGGGACCTGTCCTCGCGGTTCTCGCTCACGCACCCGATTATCCCCGGCGGCCCGGGCCCCTGCGCACGGCCGGGTCCCGGCCGGCGCGGGCCGCCCGAACGGTCCGGCGCAGGGCACGACCCGTCGCCGCCCGGGTCCACCCATGCCCACGGCACCACCGCGACGCCCCCTCACCGTCTCCCGACGGCCCGGGCCCCCGACGGCCGGTCAGGCGCAGCGCACGGCCACGTAACCGTCGCTGCCCGTGTTCACATAGGCGTCGGACACGAACTGGCCGTTGGCGATGTTGTCCCACAGGTTCGACGTGCCGTACGGGCCGGTGACGGTCTCTCCCGGTTTCTGGCAGTTGATCGGCACCCGTGCGCCGTACTGCAGCACCCTGACGATCCGGTACTGGGTTCCCGGCCCGCTGCGGACGTTCAGGCGGTGGCCGGGAGCCACCGCGTAGCGTCTCGTGGCGCGCGGCTCGGCGAGGGCCCGGGGCTCCGCCTCTTCCACGCTCTCGCTTCCCTCGACGGCCATGAAGGCCTCCCCCGTGCTCGAAAGACATGCTTGCGCCCCGCAGGCTAGCAAGCCGCCGCCGACTCGTACGTGCCATCGACTAGGCTCCGGGAGTCGCGCTTGCGGACAGAACACGGGGGTGGGCGATGCCGCCGCTGCGCAGCACCGGGCCCGTCCCGGAAGCGGAACATCCTGAGTACGCCGGGCAGTACCGCCTCGAGCGGTGTCTGGGCTCGGGCGGCATGGGCGTGGTGCACCTGGCCACCTCGGCGTCCGGGCTGCGCCTCGCCATCAAGGTCGTCCATGCGGAACACGCCACGGACCCAGAGTTCAGGGCCCGTTTCCGGCAGGAAGTGGGCGCGGCCCGCCGGGTGAGCGGTGCGTTCACCGCGCCCGTCGTGGACGCCGACCCCGACGCCGGGCGCCCCTGGATGGCGACGCTGTTCATCGAGGGGCAGACGCTTGCCGAACGCGTCAAGTGCAACGGGCCGTTGAGCCTCGACGAGCTGCGCAGGGTGGGCGCCGGGCTCGCGGAGGCGCTGCGCGACATCCATCGCGCGGGTGTCGTCCACCGCGATCTCAAGCCCAGCAACGTGCTCCTCGCCGCCGACGGCCCGAAAGTCATCGACTTCGGGATCTCCCGTCCCTCGGACAGTGATCTGCGCACGGAGACGGGGAAGCTGATCGGCACTCCCCCGTTCATGGCACCGGAGCAGTTCCAGCGGCCACGGGACGTCGGGCCCGCCGCCGACCTGTTCGCGCTGGGCGCCGTCCTCGTCCACGCGGCGACGGGACGGGGGCCGTTCGACTCCGGCAGCCCGTACGTCGTCGCCTATCAGGTCGTGCACAACGAGCCGGACCTGACCGGAGTGCCGGACGAACTCGCACCGCTCCTGACCCGCTGCCTGGCCAAGGACCCTGCCGAACGGCCCGCGCCCGACGAGGTGATGGCCGAACTGCGGACCCCGGTGGGGGAAGTGGCGACGGCCCTCATACCGCTGCAGCGAACGTCCGCGGCCGGTCGGGACGCCGGTGGATCCTCCTCCCCCGGAGAGGAGGAAGACGCCGGATCCGCCTCCCGGCCGCGCCGCCGTCTCGTCCGGTACGCCGCCGTCGGCGGCCTCGCCGTCGGACTGCTCGCGGGCGCGTACGCGGGAATCCGCCTCGCCACGGACGAAGGCGCCCGGCCGGCCGGCGCGCCGGTCGCCCACCGCGGCGCGCCTGCCTTCACCGCCTGGCAGACCTCGTTGTCGAAGGGCGCCGACGCCCTGCGGACCCCCGCGTGTTCCGCCCACCGCGGATCTCTGTACTGCTCGGCGCCGGGCGTCCTGGCGACCCGTCTCGCCGCGGCCGACGGCAAGCCCCTGTGGACGCGCAGGGCCGTCGCCCCCACGGCCGGAGCGGGGCCGGACGGGGAGGCGGGCCACGACCTCTGGGCCCCCGTGTTCTCCGGCGGACTGCTGCACGTCACCACGGCCGGCGGAGGGCGTCTCGAAGCGCTCGACCCGGAGTCGGGCGCCACTCGATGGACGGCGTCCATCGGTTCCGCCACGGTCGGCCACGCCGAGGGATGCGTCCTCCTCGCGGGAGCGGACGGGATCGTGCGGGCACTCGACGGCGCGACCGGCGAGGAGCTGTGGCGGAAGAGGCGGGGCGCACCGGGCACCCAGTGGGTCCCGGGTCCGCCCGGCTCGGGGACCGTCTTCGCCGTCACCCCGGAGGCCGACGGCGCCGCCACCGTCGTCCGGGCCGTCGGCACCCGTGACGGCGGTGTGCGCTGGGAGGAGCGCCTGAACGGCTCGCTGTCTCCGGTGCCGTCGGTCTCGGAGGGCGCGCTCTTCCTCCTGGCGGCGGATGCCGACGACTTCACCACGGCGGTCGTACGCCTCGACACCACCACCCGCGAGGTCCGCCGCGTGACGTTGCCGGTCGACGTCGACCAGGCCCAGGCCGCGGTGGCCGGCGGCACGGTCTACCTGGCGGGTGCGGGAGGCTCGCTGCTCGCCGTGGACACCGCGGACGAAGGGCGCCAGCGCTGGCGGCTGGAGACGTACGTGGCCCGGTCCTCGCGGCCGGTCGCCGACGGGCACCGGGTCTATCTGAGCGGTGCCGACGGGCGGCTGCTGGCGGTCGACGCCGAGCGCGGTGTGCAGCTCGGCCAGACGGGTCCGCGGATGGGCACGGGGCGTCTCCCCTACGCGTCCACCCTGCCTGCTCCCGTCACCGCCTCCGGCAGGGTGTTCGCGACCGCTCCTGACGGGAGCGTGTTCGCCGTGGACCCCGCTGACCCCGCGCACTGGTAGGCGGCCGGGTACGGCGAGGCCCCGCCGGCCGGTGGACCGACGGGGCAGGCGCGGTGGAGCGGTGCGTCAGCCGAGCCTGTCGACGTCCCGCACCGCGCCCTTGTCCGCGCTCGTCGCCATCGCCGCGTACGCCCGCAGCGCCGCGGAGACCTTGCGCTCGCGGTTCCTCGGCGCGTAGACGCCGCCCAGAGCCTCGCGGCGGGCGGCGAGCGCGGCGTCGTCGACGAGGAGCTCGATGGAGCGGTTCGGGATGTCGATACGGATGCGGTCGCCGTCCTCGACGAGGGCGATCGCGCCGCCGGACGCGGCCTCCGGGGAGGCGTGGCCGATGGACAGGCCCGAGGTGCCGCCGGAGAAGCGGCCGTCGGTGATCAGCGCGCAGGCCTTGCCCAGACCGCGCCCCTTCAGGAAGGAGGTCGGGTAGAGCATCTCCTGCATGCCCGGGCCGCCGCGCGGGCCCTCGTAGCGGATGACGACGACATCGCCCTCCTTGACCACCTTGGAGAGGATCTTGTCGACGGCCTCCTCCTGCGATTCGCAGACGACGGCCGGGCCCTCGAAGGTCCAGATCGACTCGTCGACGCCCGCCGTCTTCACGACGCAGCCGTCCTCGGCGATGTTGCCCCTGAGGACGGCGAGGCCGCCGTCCTTGGAGTAGGCGTTCTCGACGGAGCGGATGCAGCCGCCCTCGGCGTCGACGTCCAGCGACTCCCAGCGCTCGGACTGCGAGAAGGCGGTGGCGGAGCGGACGCAGCCGGGGGCCGCGTGCCACAGCTCGACGGCCTCGGCGGACGGGGAGCCGCCGCGCACGTCCCAGGTCTTGAGCCATTCGGCCAGGGACGCCGAGTGGACGGTGTGGACGTCCTCGTTCAGCAGCCCGCCCCGGTACAGCTCGCCGAGGATGGCGGGGATGCCACCGGCCCGGTGGACGTCCTCCATGTAGTACGTGCCGCCCGGCGCGACGTTCGGCGCGACCTTGGCCAGGCACGGCACCCGGCGCGAGACGGCGTCGATGTCCGTCAGGTCGTAGTCGAGCTCGGCCTCCTGGGCGGCGGCGAGCAGGTGGAGGATCGTGTTGGTCGAGCCGCCCATGGCGATGTCGAGGGCCATGGCGTTCTCGAAGGCCTCACGGGTGGCGATGTTGCGCGGGAGGACCGACTCGTCGCCCTCCTCGTAGTAGCGCTTGGTGATCTCGACGACGGTGCGGCCCGCGTTCTCGTACAGCGCGCGGCGGGCGGTGTGGGTGGCGAGGACCGAGCCGTTGCCCGGCAGGGAGAGGCCGATGGCCTCGGTCAGGCAGTTCATCGAGTTGGCGGTGAACATGCCCGAGCAGGAACCGCAGGTGGGGCAGGCGTTCTCCTCGATGCGCAGCACGTCCTCGTCCGAGACGTTCTCGTTGACCGAGTCGACGATGGCGTTGATCAGGTCGAGTTTGCGGACCGTGCCGTCGACGAGGGTGGCCTGGCCGGCCTCCATCGGGCCGCCGGAGACGAAGACCGCCGGGATGTTGAGGCGCATGGCGGCCATCAGCATGCCCGGGGTGATCTTGTCGCAGTTGGAGATGCAGATCAGGGCGTCGGCGCAGTGGGCCTCGACCATGTACTCCACGGAGTCCGCGATCAGGTCGCGCGACGGCAGCGAGTACAGCATGCCGCCGTGGCCCATCGCGATGCCGTCGTCGACGGCGATGGTGTTGAACTCGCGCGGCACCGCGCCCGCCGCCAGGACGGCGTCCGAGACGATCCGGCCGACAGGGGCGAGGTGGGTGTGCCCGGGGACGAACTCCGTGAAGGAGTTGGCGACCGCGACGACCGGCTTGCCGATGTCCGCGCTCGCTACGCCCGAGGCCCGCATAAGGGCGCGGGCGCCCGCCATGTTGCGGCCGTGGGTGACTGTGCGGGACCTCAGCTCGGGCATCGTCGCTCGCTCCTTCAGACAGTTCTGGCTTCCTCGAGCGTACGCCGATGCTCCAAGATCTGGACGCCTCGTCCGGAATGCGGGACGAGGGTCCGCCTTTCGGTCAGCTCTCGGGCGTCCGTACGAACGGTACGCGCCTGCGTCCACCAGCCGGGACGCCGACCACGCCGCCGCCCGGTTCGGGCGGTGCATCGGGCACGGCCGGGACCGGCCGGCCCGCCCTCCCGGAACCGCCTCGGGCCGCGGGCCGCCCGGCCCCGACGCCCCCGGCGCCGGACTCACGCCTCGGTGAGGTACCTCTGCAGCGTCGGCGCGACCATCGAGACGATCTCCTCCGGGTCCACCGTGGCCAGCGGCTCCACCTGGACCACATAGCGCAGGATGGCGATGCCGATCATGTGCGAGGCGGCCAGCTCGGCACGGAACTTCGGGTCCGGCACGTCCAGATCGGCCGCGATCCGCTCCAGCATCCGCCGCAGGACGAAGCCGCGCAGCACCTTCGCGGCGGCCTCGTGCGTCAGCGCGGAGCGGAGGATCGCGAGCAGCGGCGCCCGGCTCACCGGGTTCTCCCACACCCCGACGAAGTAGCGGGCCAGCCGCTCGCCGACGCCGTCCTTGCCCTCGCCGAGGATCGCCGGCAGCACCAGCGCCGGCTCGAAGGACACCTCGATGGCGGCCGCGAAGACCTCGTCCTTGGTCCCGAAGTAGTGGTGGACGAGCGCGGGGTCCACCCCGGCGGCCTTGGCGATGCCCCGTACGGAGGTCTTGTCGTAGCCGCGCTCGGCGAACTCCTCGCGGGCCGCTTCGAGGATCCGTTCCCGGGCGCCGGGGCCGGTCTCGGCCTCGGCGCGCGCGGGCCGGCCGCGCCGTCTGGGCTCCCCGCCGGTCATGATCCGCCCGGCTCCGCCGTGCCGGAGCGGCCGCCCCGCGACGGTGCGCTCGCCGAGGCCAGGTGCAGCCGGGTGAAGGCCAGCGCCTCCGCGAGGTCGGCCTCGCGCTCGGCGGCCGACATCGCCCGGCGGGTGTTCACCTCGATCACGACATGGCCGTCGAAGCCGCTGCCGGCCAGGTGCTCCAGCAGCTCCGCGCACGGCTGGTCGCCCCGGCCCGGCACCAGGTGCTCGTCCTTCGCCGAGCCCTTGCCGTCCGCGAGGTGGACATGGCCGAGCCGGTCCCCCATGCGGTCCACCATGGCCAGGGTGTCCGTGCGGGACGTCGCCGTGTGGGAGAGGTCGATCGTGAAGTGCCGGTAGTCCTCCTTGGTGACGTCCCAGTCCGGGGCGTACGCGAGCATCTCGCGGTCCCGGTAGCGCCATGGGTACATGTTCTCGACGGCGAAGCGCACGTCCGTCTCGTTCGCCATCCGCCAGATCCCGGAGACGAAGTCCCGGGCGTACTGCCGCTGCCAGCGGAACGGCGGGTGGACGACGACGGTCGACGCGCCGAGCTTCTCGGCGGCCGCCTGGGCACGCTGGAGCTTCACCCAGGGATCGGTGGACCAGACACGCTGGGTGATGAGCAGACACGGCGCGTGGACGGCCAGTATCGGCATCTCGTGGTAGTCGGAGAGCCGGCGCAGCGCCTCGATGTCCTGGCTCACGGGATCGGTCCAGACCATGACCTCGACGCCGTCGTAGCCCAGGCGCGCGGCGATCTCGAAGGCCGTCGCCGTCGACTCCGGATAGACGGAGGCCGTCGACAGGGCGACCTTCGCATCCGGGATGCGCACCACTGGTTCTGCCACGTGGGACAGATTACGGGCCCGCATCAGAGGGTGGGGAGGTGATCCAGCCTCCGCAGGATCACCCCCTCACGGAGCGCCCAGGGGCAGATCTCCAGCTCGTCGACGCCGAAGAGGTCCATCGCACCCTCCGCGACCAGCGCTCCTGCCAGCAGCTGGCCGGCCCGGCCCTCGGACACGCCGGGCAGGGTGGCGCGCTGCGCGGCAGTCATCGCGGCGAGCTTCGGAACCCACTCCTCCAGTGACGTTCGACTCAGTTCGCGCTGGGTGTAAAGGCCCTCGGCTGAACGGGCGGCGCCGGCGATCCGGGCCAGCTGCTTGAAGGTCTTGGACGTGGCGACGACGTGGTCCGGCCGGCCGAACCGGCTGAACTCGCCGACCGTACGGGCGATCTGCGCCCGCACGTGGCGGCGCAGCCCGCGGACGTCCTCCGGGTCGGGCGGATCGCCGGGCAGCATCCCGGCGGTCAGCCGGCCGGCGCCGAGCGGCAGGCTGACGGCGATGTCGGGGTCCTCGTCGATGCCGCAGGCGATCTCCAGCGAGCCACCGCCGATGTCGAGGACCAGCAGCTTCCCGGACGACCAGCCGAACCAGCGCCGGGCGGCCAGGAACGTCAGCCGGGCCTCCTCGTCGCCGGTGAGGACCTGGAGGTCGACGCCGGTCACCGCCTTCACCCGGGACAGGACGTCGTCGGCGTTGGCGGCCTCCCGCACGGCGGAGGTCGCGAACGGAAGCACGTCCTCGCAGCCCTTGTCCTCGGCTGCCTGCAAGGCGTCATTGAGCGTGCCGATGAGCCGGTCGACGCCTTCGGGGCCGATGGCCCCGTCGCCGTCGAGCAGCTCCGCCAGGCGCAGTTCCGCCTTGTGGGAGTGGGCGGGCAGCGGCCGGGCGCCGGGGTGGGCGTCCACCACCAGAAGGTGCACTGTGTTCGAACCGACGTCGAGGACTCCGAGTCTCATGTACGGAACGCTACTGCGGCGACGCGCATACGCTGGAGTCGTGCCAAAGACGAAAAAGGCGAAGCAGGACAAAGCCCAGCCGAAGAAGCCCACCGTCACCTCTCACGGCCCTTCGCCGGCCGAACCGGACGAGAAGGGCCTGGACTTTCCGCGGGCCTGGGTCGAGTTCCCGGACCCGGCGGACGACGAACAGCTCTTCCGCTGCGACCTGACGTGGCTGACCTCGCGCTGGAACTGCATTTTCGGCAGCGGCTGCCAGGGCATCCAGGCAGGACGCGCGGACGACGGCTGCTGCACGCTCGGTGCGCACTTCTCCGACGAGGACGACGAGAAGCGGGTCGCCGAGCATGTGGCACGCCTCACCCCCGAGGTCTGGCAGTTCCACGACATCGGCCGCACGTCCGGCTGGGCCGAGGTCAACGAGGACGGTGACCGGCAGACGCGGCGCTGGAAGGGCTCCTGCATCTTCCAGAACCGGCCGGGCTTCGCGGGCGGCGTGGGCTGCTCGCTGCACATCCTGGCGCTGCGGGAGGGCCGGGAGCCCCTGGAGACCAAGCCCGACGTGTGCTGGCAGCTGCCGATCCGCCGCACGTACGAGTGGATCGACCGGCCGGACGACACTCGGGTCCTCCAGGTCTCGATCGGCGAGTACGACCGCAGGGGCTGGGGCCCCGGGGGCCACGACCTGCACTGGTGGTGCACGTCGGCGACCTCGGCGCACGGCGCGGGGGATCCGGTCTATGTGACCTACCGGCCCGAGCTGACGGAGCTGATGGGCAAGGCGGCGTACGACGTGCTCGTGGAGCTGTGCGAGGCGCGGCTGGCCTCGCAGCTTCCGCTGATGGCTCCGCACCCGGCGGATCCCGCGTCGACGAACTCCGGCGGGAGCACGGCCGCCCGGCGGCCCGCCGGCTGACGCCGCGGGGTCGCGGACCCCGGCGGGTTCCGGGCCGCGGCCCTCGGCGCTGCCGAGGCGGACGACGACCGGGCCGGACGGCGACCGTAGGGCTGCCCTCCCTGCGGAGGCGCGGCCCGGCACCGGGCGATCCCGCCTGGTCCACGGCTCCTCGCACCCGGTACCGGGAGAAACGCTTCGTCAGCCCGGCGTGGCCGGAGCCTCGCTCAGCGGCGGCGGCGAGGGGTCGGTCGAGGACGGCGGGGGTTCGGAGGGCGGCGGCCCGGACGACGGCGGAGGTTCGGACGGAGGCGGCTCCGACGACGGCGGAGGCTCCGACGGAGGCGGCTCGGACGACGGCGGAGGTTCGGGCGGAGGCGGCTCGGACGACGGCGGCGGCTCCGACGACGGCGGGGTCTGCGGCGCACCCTCCCCCCGGATCTGCAGGACCGTTCCGGCGGGGTCGACACCGACACGGGCGCTCCACGGACCGGCCGGTTCGGCGGCGTGGTCGACATGGACGCGGACGACGGTCGACTGCCCCGGAGCCAGCGTGCCGGAGGTGCGGTCCGCGTAGAGCCACGGCGCATCCGTCCACAGGGACCAGGAAACCGGGGCGCCGCCGGAGGCGGTGAGGGTGAGCAGAGTGGACCCGCCGTGCGGTCGCGCCTCGACGGAGAGCCGGCCGGAGCCCAGTCCCGCCGCCCCGGCGGAGCCGGGCGGGAGCCCCGGACTGATCACCTCGACGGTGACACCGCCGGCCCCGGGGCCCGGCAGCCCGCCGGCGAACCGGGGGGCCGCGGCGTCCCGACGCGCGTTGCCGGCGTTCTCGTACCGGTCGTACGGCACGCCGCCCGCAGGCTGCGCCACGTCGGCCTCGCTCGCGGAGACCGAGGAGTCCTCGCGTGCCTCGCCGGTCAGGGGGGCGCCCCGGTAGGCGGCCCCCAGGGCGAGCACGGGCGCGGCGACGACGGTGGCGACCACGGTGGTGGTGACGGCTCGGGCCCGCAGCCGGCCGCGCCGGGCGGCATGGTCCTTGGGATCCAGAGGGAAGCCGTCGCGGCCGAAACGGGGCGCCGCGGCACGGGCGCGCGGGAGGCGCAGCAAGGCCGCGTGCGCCTCGGCACGGGGCGCGGCGACCAGGGGGAGTGCGGCGGGTGTGACCGTCGTCGACCCCGGCCACGGCCCCGCGGCACCCGCCCGCTCCGCCGCGCGGCGGCAGCGCGGACAGTCGTCGACGTGACGGACGAGCTCACGCCGCAGCGCGGCGGAGAGCAGCACCCGGCGGTCCTCGGTGAGCCGGGCGACGGAGGGGCAGTTGCCGGTCTCGACGACGGCGAGCGCGGCACGCGTGCGCTCCACCTCGCAGGCGGCGGACGAGAGCAGTTCGCGTGCGCCGGCCGGCTCCATCCCGAGCACGGCGGCGACTTCACGGGAACCGAGCCGGTGCCGCACGGCCAGTTCCAGCGCCTCCCGCTGCTCGGGAGTGGTGCCCGCGGCCTCGGGCCAGGCCAGCCGGGCGAGCTCTGCCCGGTGCCGCTCCTCGGTCTCGGGCGACACCATGGGCTCGTCCTGGTCCTCCGGGGCGGCCCCTCGGGCGGGCGCGCCGGTCCGCGCCGCGTGCGCGCCCGGCCGGGCGGCGTGCACCCCCGGCCCCTGACGCCTGCGGCGGCGCTGCTCGCCCAGCGCGCGCAGGCAGGCCCAGCGGGCGAGTGCGTACAGCCAGGCCTTGTGCCGCTCCTCGTCGGCGGGGGCGCGCCCGTGGTGCCGCTCGGCGACGGCCAGGACCTCCCCCAGCACCGCCGTCGCGGCACCGTGGTCGCACAGCACGGACAGGCAGTAGGTGAACAGCCCGTCCAGATGGGGCTCGTGGCGTGCGGGCGGGGTCTGCCCGAGCGTCGGCCGCGCACGGCGGTGCGCGCGGTGTGCGCCGGTGGTTTGCGCGGGGGGCTCCAGCATGCTGCTCGTCACCCGGCGACCGTAGGCAGCCGAGTGCACACCCTTCGCGCGACTTGAGCACATTTAATCCATACGGGTGAAGCGATCCCTCGAAAGAGAACATGTGCATTTGCCACGGTGCGGGTGATTGTGGTTATCAACCTGGCTTATGCGCACCGCATGTGCGACCGTCACCGCTCCCGCGGGCCGTCCCGGGCGGCGGACTCCCCGACCGGGCGTCCGTGGGCGCGCTGTCGGTGCTCGCCGCTACGGTTTCCCGCATGGCTGCCCGTACGAAGACTTCCAAGGACCGGCCGTCCTACCGCTGCACGGAATGCGGATGGACGACCGCCAAGTGGCTCGGCCGCTGCCCCGAGTGCCAGGCGTGGGGCACGGTGGAGGAGCAAGGGGCGCCCGCGGTCCGCACGACCGCCGCCGGCCGGGTCACCAACGCCGCCGTGCCCATCGGCCAGGTGGACGGCCGCCAGGCGGCGGCCCGCACGACCGGCGTCGACGAGTTGGACCGGGTCCTCGGCGGGGGGCTGGTGCCGGGCGCCGTCGTGCTCCTCGCGGGTGAGCCGGGCGTCGGGAAGTCCACGCTCCTGCTCGACGTGGCGGCGAAGGCGGCCGGGGACGACCACCGCACGCTCTACGTCACGGGCGAGGAGTCCGCGAGCCAGGTGCGGCTGCGCGCCGACCGGATCGGCGCGCTGCACGACCACCTGTACCTCGCGGCCGAGACCGACCTCTCCGCCGTCCTCGGGCACCTCGACGCGGTCAAGCCCTCCCTGCTGGTCCTGGACTCCGTCCAGACGGTGGCCTCCCCCGAGATCGACGGCGCCCCCGGCGGGATGGCACAGGTCCGGGAGGTCGCGGGAGCGCTGATCCGCGCCTCCAAGGAGCGGGGCATGTCCACGCTGCTGGTGGGCCACGTCACCAAGGACGGCGCGATCGCCGGTCCCCGACTGCTGGAGCATCTCGTCGACGTCGTGCTCCACTTCGAGGGCGACCGGCACGCGCGACTGCGCCTCGTGCGGGGCGTCAAGAACCGGTACGGGGCCACGGACGAGGTCGGCTGCTTCGAACTGCACGACGAGGGCATCACCGGACTCGCCGACCCCAGTGGGCTGTTCCTCACCCGGCGCGACGAGCCCGTACCGGGCACCTGCCTCACGGTGACGCTGGAGGGCCGCCGCCCCCTGGTCGCCGAGGTGCAGGCGCTGACCGTCGACTCGCAGATCCCCTCACCCCGGCGCACCACCTCCGGGCTGGAGACCTCCCGGGTGTCGATGATGCTGGCCGTGCTCGAGCAGCGGGGCAGGATCAGCGCCCTGGGCAAAAGGGACATCTACAGCGCGACGGTCGGCGGTGTGAGGCTCTCCGAGCCCGCGGCGGACCTCGCGGTCGCCCTGGCACTGGCCTCCGCAGCGAGTGACACCCCACTGCCGAAGAACCTGGTGGCGATCGGCGAGGTGGGGCTCGCGGGCGAGGTGAGGCGCGTCACCGGCGTCCAGCGCCGGCTGGCCGAGGCGCACCGCCTGGGCTTCACGCACGCACTGGTCCCGTCCGATCCGGGCAGGGTTCCGCCTGGTATGAAGGTCACGGAAGTCGCCGACATGGGGGACGCGCTGAGAGTGCTCCCGCGCGGGCGTAGGGCAGAGGCCCCACGGGCGGACGACGCGCGCCGGTAGACTTTGCCCTGGTCTCGCCCGCCCGTACGAGCCGGAGGAGTGCAGTGGCAGCCAACGACCGGGGCTCAGCACCCGGAAAGTCCGGCGGAGGCCCCGGGGGATCCGGCACGGACGCGCTGATGCGCGCCTCGCTCAGCGCGGTCGCCCCGGGCACCGCCCTGCGTGACGGTCTCGAGCGCATTCTTCGGGGCAACACGGGCGGCCTCATCGTCCTGGGAATGGACAAATCGGTCGAATCCATGTGCACGGGCGGCTTCGTGCTGGACGTCGAGTTCACGGCCACGCGACTGCGCGAACTGTGCAAGCTCGACGGCGCGCTGATCCTCGACAAGGACATCACCAAGATCCACCGAGCCGGTGTGCAGCTCGTCCCCGACGCGTCGATCCCGACCGAGGAGACCGGCACCCGGCACCGGACCGCGGACCGCGTCTCCAAGCAGTGCGGCTTCCCCGTCGTCTCCGTCTCCCAGTCGATGCGCCTCATCGCGCTCTACGTGGACGGCGAGCGGCGGGTCCTGGAGGAGTCCGCGGCGATCCTGTCCCGCGCGAACCAGGCGCTGGCCACCCTCGAGCGCTACAAGCTCCGGCTGGACGAGGTCGCCGGCACGCTCTCGGCCCTGGAGATCGAGGACCTGGTGACGGTGCGGGACGTCACGGCGGTCGCACAGCGGCTGGAGATGGTGCGCCGTATCGCCACGGAGATCGAGCAGTACGTGGTGGAGCTCGGCACCGACGGCCGGCTCCTCGCGCTCCAGCTCGACGAGTTGATCGCCGGCGTGGAACCGGAGCGCGGGCTCGTCATCCGCGACTACGTCCCGGAACCGACCGCCAAGCGCTCCCGCACGGTCGACGAGGCGCTCGCCGAGCTCAACGACCTGACCCACGCCGAACTGCTGGAACTGCCCATCGTGGCGCGCGCCCTGGGGTACAGCGGCTCGCCCGAGACGCTCGACTCCGCGGTGTCCCCACGCGGTTACCGGCTGCTGGCCAAGGTGCCCAGGCTGCCCGGCGCGATCATCGAGCGGCTCGTCGAGCACTTCGGCGGCCTCCAGAAGCTCCTGGCGGCCAGCGTCGACGACCTCCAGACGGTCGACGGCGTCGGAGAGGCCCGAGCCCGCAGCGTCCGTGAGGGGCTGTCACGCCTCGCCGAGTCGTCCATCCTGGAGCGCTACGTCTGACGGCCCGGCGGGCATGGCCACGACCGGCGGACGGCGAGCCAGGGACAGCGGCCGCACGCAGCCCCGCCGTTCCCGCTACGCCGGACCGGCCCTCGCCCGGCCGGGGATCGCTCCGGCCCCGCTCCGGCCGGAACCGGCCCGGACCGACGAACTGCCGGCCCCGGCCGGGGCCGACGACACCCGGCGACGGTCCGCCGGGCCCGGCCCTCCCGGATGCGCCCAGCCCCAGGGCTGTCCCGCGGTCCCCGGGCGGGCGCGCGAGGATCGCGGGACGGCCCTCAGTCCTTCTCCAGCCGGAACGACGCCGGAGCCACCGACGCGCCCGGGAACGCGGCTTCCAGCAGATACGAGCCGGGGGCCGCGGGAGCGGCCGGCGGGGTCGCGCACTGCGGGGCGCTCCTGCGCCGGTCCCAGTCCACGGTGTGGGTCACGGTCCGGCCCGCGGGGACCTTCAGAAGCAGGGAACCGCCCGCGGTCGGGCAGTCCTTCGAGGACCACACCTTGTCGTTCTCGCCGTCGTTGATGGCGGACACGGTCAACACCGCCTTCCTGGGGCCGAGGTCGGCCTTGCAGGTCACGGACGAGGTGTTGTGCACGGCGAGTTCGAACCGGGGACGCTCTCCGGGGGCGTAGGCGGGCTTGACGCTGCGCACCGTCAACTCGACCGCGCCCGGGGCGCAGTCGGGCAGTGAGGAACCTGCCGGGACCTGCTCGGCCGGGCCGGATCCGCCGCCGTTCGCCGCGCCGCCGTTCGCGGCACCGCCCGCCCCCGGGTCGCCGTTCTTGCCGTCGCCGCCGGGGTCCGTACCCGTGCCCGTGTCACCGCCGGTGCCTTCACCGGTGCCGCCCGACTCGTCGCGGCCGCCCGGCTGTTCACTGATCGCGGGGCCCGAACCGCTGGGGCCGGGCGTGATGGAGGGCGCCGGCCCGGCGCCGCCCGGCTTGCCGTCGTCGCCCGTCCGGCCGCCGGGGTCACCGGAGCTGACGGCCCAGGCGATCAGCAGTGCGAGCAGCGCGAGCAGCAACAGCGCGACCGCCCTCCGTCGCCAGTAGATGGAGGAGGGAAGGGGCCCGACCGGATTGCGCAGAGATCCCACGTACCGAACTGTACGAGAGATCGGCGGGCAACTCCGGTTCCACCCGCCGCTCCTGGTTCCCGAATGTACCGATCATCATCATGCGCCCCTGATTCCGGGCGCCTTGAAGTGCTCGGCCGGGCGGCGAGGGGAGACACGGGCCCGACCGCCGGCCCCGGTTCGCCGCCGCGACGGCCGTGTGCGCAGCGACCCGCCCGGCCCGCCGTCGGGCGAGAGGCGTCCCTGCCGCGCCGTCGCCGGGACCGCGCGCGTCACCGGTGCCGTGCCCGGGCGACGGGCGACGGGCGACGGGCGACGGGCGACGGGCGACGGGCGACCTACCGTAGCCGAGCGCCCCCTCGGCGACCGCCGGGACGGCGACCGGCCGCCCTCGTGCCCGTACGTCCGGGGACCGCCCGGCTCGCCGTTCCCGCGGCCTTCTCGTGGCCTGCTCCCGCGTCCTCGTCGGGTTCGCCACCCGCACGCCGTGGCCGCGGCCCGCTGCCGGGTGCGCCGGCCGTGGTCGTGGAGCTGAGTGCGGCCGCCGTCCTCGCCGGGCGCCTCCGTCGGCCGCTGGTCCGACGGCGGTCCCGCCGGCAGGGACGCTCGCACCCCGCGCCTCGCGGCCCCACGCCCGGCACCTCACACCTCACGCCCCACGCCCCGGTCGGGAAATACACCGATCTGGACGCGGCCGTGTACTCCGACCCGGACCCCGTCACGGGCCGCCCGGAGCGCATACACCGCGTCCGGCGCTGAACATGCCAGGATCGGAGGTGCCATGACTGCGACCGAGATGCCCTCCTCCGTGACCGACGTCCCCTCCGACCCGGACGGTGTGCCAGGCGCCGCCGAGGCCGCCGCCGACCTCCACGCCCCCGTTCTCGACTGGTTCGACCAGCACGCCCGTGACCTGCCCTGGCGCCGCCCCGAGGCAGGTGCGTGGGGGGTGATGGTCAGCGAGTTCATGCTGCAACAGACCCCCGTCAACCGGGTCCTCCCGGTGTACGAGCAGTGGCTGGCCCGCTGGCCACGACCCGCGGACCTGGCCGCCGAGGCCCCCGGCGAGGCCGTGCGCGCCTGGGGCCGCCTGGGCTACCCCCGCCGGGCGCTGCGGCTGCACGGAGCCGCGGTCGCGATAACGGAACGGCACGGCGGGGACGTACCCAGCGAGCACGCCCAGCTGCTCGCGCTGCCCGGCATCGGCGAGTACACGGCCGCCGCCGTGGCGTCGTTCGCTTACGGGCAGCGTCACCCGGTCCTGGACACCAACGTCCGTCGGGTGTTCGCCCGCGCGGTCGCCGGGGTCCAGTACCCGCCGAACGCGACGACCGCGGCCGAACGCCGGCTGGCCCGCGCGTTGTTGCCGGACGACGAGCGGAGGGCGGCCCGCTGGGCCGCGGCCTCCATGGAACTGGGCGCGCTCGTCTGCACCGCGCGCAACGAGGACTGCGGGCGGTGCCCGGTCGCCGGGGTGTGCGTCTGGCGCCTCGCCGGGAAACCTGCGCACGACGGACCGCCACGCCGCGGCCAGACCTACGCCGGCACGGACCGTCAGGTGCGCGGCAAGCTCCTCGCGGTGCTCCGGGAGGCCGTGCGGCCGGTGCCCCGCGCCGTGCTCGACCGGGTCTGGGACGAACCCGTCCAGCGGGCCCGCGCCCTGGACGGCCTGGTCTCGGACGGATTGGTCGAACCCCTGGAGAATGATCGGTTCCGGTTGCCGCTGACCTGAGAATCGGTGGCCAGCCCCGCCTGTTACACAACCGATGGATGGCCGTGCGTCCTCCGACGGCTTCTCCGCACAGCCTCGTGACAACTGCTCCGTAGCTTCTTGTGGCGTAAGCGAGACCACGGGAACACACGGCTTGTCACGGGGCTGGAACGGGGAACGGAGGCGGTTGGAATGGCGCACGCAGAGGTGCTCGAGTTCGAGGAGTACGTCCGCACGCGGCAGGAGGCGCTGCTGCGCAGCGCACGACGGCTCGTCCCCGACCCGGTCGACGCCCAGGACCTGCTGCAGACCGCGCTGGTGCGGACCTACGGCCGGTGGGACGGCATAGCCGACAAGTCCCTCGCCGACGCCTATCTGCGCCGCGTCATGATCAACACCCGTACGGAATGGTGGCGGGCCCGCAAGCTGGAGGAGGTCCCCACCGAGCAGCTGCCGGACGCCAGCGTCGAGGACGTCACCGAGCAGCACGCGGACCGGGCCCTGCTCATGGACGTCCTGAAGGTGCTCGCGCCCAAGCAGCGCAGCGTGGTCGTGCTGCGGCACTGGGAGCAGATGAGCACCGAGGAGACGGCCGCCGCGCTCGGCATGTCGACGGGTACCGTGAAGAGCACGCTGCACCGGGCGCTCGCCAGACTCCGCCAGGAGCTGGAGAGCCGTGAGCTGCACGCCCGGACCATGGAGCGTTCGGATCACAACCAGTCGCACGCACGGCGTGAGGAACGGGGGCAGGAGCGTTGCGCGGCCTGATCAGAGGGGCCGGGCCCGGGGACGGGACCGGCCCGCGGGGCGGTCCCCCCTTCGGACGGCTCCCGGGCCCGTGGGCGGCGAGTGGCACGGCGATGGCCGGCCTCGCCGCCTTCGGCCTGCTCGCGGCGGGATGCTCCACCGGCGGCATGGGTACCCGCGACGAGGGTCCGGCGCGTACGGACCCGGTGGCGCAGTCGCCGTCGACGACGGCACCGACCACCACGGCCTCTCCGGTGAAGAAGGTCGACGCGATCGCGCTGCTCAAGAGCGACCCCAACGTCAGCAAGCGGGTCAAGGCCGACCTCCGGCCGTGCGCTGCCGACGCCTACGCGATCGACACCTCTTACGGGAGCCTCACGGACAACGCGACGGCGCCGGACGTGGTGGTGAACCTGATGACGTGCGGGGATGCCGTGGGGATCGGTACGTACGTGTACCGGGCGACGGACGGGACGTACGAGAATGTCTTCGCGAAGGAGGAGCCCGCCGTCTACGCGACGATCGACCGCGGGGACCTCGTCGTCACCCAGCAGGTCTACGCGAAGGACGACCCGGTCACGTACCCCTCAGGCGAGATCGTGACCACCTACCGCTGGTCGGGGAACAAGTTCACCGAGCACGACCGGGTGCAGAACGAGTACAGCCGGGTCGTCGGCGGTGAGGAAGAGCCGCCGCCGACCCTGGTGCCGAACGAGAACTGACCCGTGCGCCCGGAGCCGGCCGTGCCGCCGCCGGACGGCGTGCTCGGCACCGCCGGTACCCGCCGAGCAGTGCCGGGAACTGCGGACAGCCGCGGACGACGACCGAGAGACGAGAGCCGAGAGAGCTGAGGGATGGCCGAGACACATGTGCTGTTCGTCGAGGACGACGACGTCATCCGTGAGGCCACCCAGCTGGCGCTGGAGCGCGACGGCTTCACGGTGACCGCCATGCCGGACGGGCTGGCCGGGCTCGAGGCGTTCCGCGCGGACAGGCCCGACATCGCGCTGCTCGACGTGATGCTGCCCGGTCTCGACGGGGTCAGCCTGTGCCGCAGGATCCGGGACGAGTCGACCGTGCCCGTGATCATGCTGTCGGCACGGGCGGACTCGATCGACGTGGTGCTCGGTCTGGAGGCCGGTGCCGACGACTACGTCACGAAGCCGTTCGACGGTGCCGTGCTGGTCGCCCGGATCCGTGCCGTGCTGCGCCGCTTCGGCCACGCGGGCGGGGTCGCGGGCGACTCCGGCGAGCCGGGCCGGCCGGGCGAGCGCGGATTGCTGGTCTTCGGCGACCTGGAGGTCGACACGGAGGGCATGGAGGTGCGCCGCGACGGCCGTCCGGTCGGTCTCACGCCCACGGAGATGCGGCTGCTGCTGGAGTTCTCCTCCGCGCCGGGCACTGTGCTCTCGCGCGACAAGCTGCTGGAGCGCGTCTGGGACTACGGCTGGGGCGGGGACACCCGCGTCGTCGACGTCCATGTGCAGCGGCTCCGCACGAAGATCGGGCAGGACCGGATCGAAACGGTCCGCGGCTTCGGCTACAAGCTCAAGGCATGAGGAGACCGGCCCTGCGCACCGGCGTCCGCTGGAAGATCAGCATCGCGATCGCCGCGGTGGGTGCGCTGATCGCGTTCGCGCTGAGCCTGGTCGTGCACAACGCCGCCAGGGTGTCGATGCTCGAGACGTCGCGCGATCTGCAGATGAGCCGGCTGCTCTTCGCCCAGCGGATCTACGAGACCACGAAGCCGAGGACCGAGCCGAAGCTCGGCTCCAAGCTCAACGACCCGGAACTGCCGCGGCCGCTGCGCGGCCTGCTCGCCGACGGGCGGATGGCCACCTATGTACAGGGGGAGGGCCCGGCGCCCGACATCTGGGCGGCCGTGCCGCTCGGCAACGGCGACGTGCTGTCCCTGCACAGCCGGATACCCGACCGCAGCGCCGGCATCATGAAGGACCTCGACCGCGCCCTCGTGATCGGTTCGGTGTCGGTCGTCTTCGGCGGCTGTGCGCTGGGCGTGCTCATCGGCGGACAGCTCTCGCGCCGCCTGCGGAAGGCCGCCGCCGCGGCGGGCAAGGTGGCCCAGGGCAACACGGACGTACGGGTCAGGGAGGCCGTCGGCGGCGTCGTGCGGGACGAGACCGACGAGCTGGCGCGGGCGGTCGACGCGCTGACCGACGCGCTCAACGAACGCATCGAGGCCGAACGCCGGGTCACCGCCGACATCGCACACGAGCTGCGCACACCGGTCACCGGGCTGCTGACGGCGGCGGAGCTGCTGCCGCCGGGCCGCCCCACCGAGCTGGTGCGGGACCGGGCACGGGCCCTGCGCACCCTGGTCGAGGACGTACTGGAGGTGGCGCGGCTGGACGGGGCGTCGGAGCGGGCCGAGCTCCAGGAGATCGCGCTGGGCGAGTTCGTCAGCCGCCGGGTCGCCGTGCTCGACCCCGAGGTCGGGATCAGCGTCGTGCACGAGTCGTGGGTCAGTACGGACCCGAGGCGACTCGAGCGGATCCTGCTGAATCTGCTGACCAACGCGGCCAGGTACGGAAGACCGCCGATCGAGGTCACGGTCGAGGGCCGGGTGGTGCGGATCCGCGACCACGGTCCCGGCTTCCCGGAGGCGCTGCTGCGCGAGGGGCCGAGCCGCTTCCGCACCGGCGCGAGCGACCGCGCTGGAACGGGCCACGGCCTCGGCCTCACCATCGCCGCGGGCCAGGCACGGGTCCTCGGCGCCCGGCTGACCTTCCGCAA
Organism: Streptomyces sp. NPDC049887; assembly: GCF_040656535.1. NCBI lineage: Bacteria > Bacillati > Actinomycetota > Actinomycetes > Kitasatosporales > Streptomycetaceae > Streptomyces > Streptomyces sp. NPDC049887. The sequence goes on from NZ_JBFAMM010000010.1 coordinate 27,574, forward strand.
CGCTGCCCCGGAGGGCGTCGCGTCGCCGGGCGCCGCCGCAGGTGCGATCGCCGTCCTCTGGCTGCCGGAGCATGCGCCGACGAACACGGGAAGCTTCCGCAGACCGACGTTCCCGGACTGAACGCCTCCCGGCGGAACGCCTCCGCGCCGCCCCCTCCGGGCACACCGGTCCGGCCGGCCGTCCCGTTGGGCCGCGGCCGCGGCGGGCGAACGAGCGGGCGGACGGCCCGCTGTGCACCCGGTCCGCGCTCCCCGGTGCCCGGCGGTGCGCCCGGCGCCCCCGAGCAACCTCGCGACCGCACGGGAGCAGGCCCGCCCGACGCCGTGCACCGGGTGGGCCGTCGCGCGCCGCGCCCCGGTCAGACCGCCTCGGCGACCTTCGCGCCGCCCTCGGGAGCGCCGGCCGGGTCGTCCTCCGTCCGGGCCGGGCCGGCGCCCTTCAGCGGCACCTCCTTGACCAGGAACGCCGCCAGGAAGCCGATCACCGCGATCGCGGAACCGAGCAGGAACGCGGAGTGCGTACCGGAGGCCACCGCGAACTGGTAGGCCTCCCGCACCTGCTCCGGCAGTTTCGCCAGACTCGCGGCGTCGAGCTGTGCCGACTGCTGGGTCGCCACCGACCCGCCCCTTGCCGCCATCTCGTCCTGGACCCGGGAGGTGAAGAGGGCACCCATGATCGCGACACCGAAGGAGGAGCCGAGCGTGCGGAAGAGGGTGGTCGCCGAGGAGGCGACGCCCATGTCCTTCATCTCGACGCTGTTCTGCGCCACCAGCATCGTGATCTGCATGAGGAAGCCCATGCCGGCTCCGAGGACCGCCATGGAGAGGCCCGAGGTGAGCCGTGAGGTGCCGGTGTCCATCTGCGAGAGCAGGAAGAGGCCGACGACCATCAGTGCGCCGCCGATGATCGGGAAGATCTTGTACTTGCCGCTGTTGGTGGTGATCCGGCCCGCGATGAGCGAGACGACCATCATCGACAGCAGCATCGGCAGGAGCAGCAGCCCCGAGTTGGTGGCGGATGCGCCCTGCACGGACTGCTGGAACAGCGGCAGGAAGAGCACGGCGCCGAACATCACGAAGCCGGTCAGGAATCCGATCACCGACATCAGGGTGAAGTTGCGGCTCCGGAAGATGTGGAGCGGCATGATCGGTTCCGCCACCTTGGTCTCCACGACGACGAAGCCGACCAGGGCGACGGCACCGACCGCGATGAGGTCCATGATCACTGCCGAGTCCCAGGCGTACTCCGTGCCTCCCCAGGCGGTGACGAGCACGATCGCGGTGATGCCGACCGTGAGCAGGGCCGCCCCGAGGTAGTCGACCCGGACCTTGGCCGTCCGGTCGGGCTTCGGCAGATGCAGCACGACGCCGAGCATCGCGAGGGCGACCGCGCCGAGCGGCAGATTGATGTAGAAGCTCCAGCGCCAGCCCCAGTGGTCGGTGATGGTGCCGCCGACCAGCGGCCCGCCGATCATGGCGAGGGCCATCACGCCCGCCATCATGCCCTGGTACCTGCCGCGCTCCCGGGGCGGTATGAGATCGCCGATGATCGCCATCACTCCGACCATGAGACCGCCTGCGCCCAGGCCCTGGACGGCTCGGAAGCCGATCAGCTGGCCCATGTCCTGGGCCATCCCGCTGAGGGCCGAGCCGATCAGGAAGACGACGATCGAGGTGAGGAAGACGCCCTTGCGGCCGTACATGTCGCCGAGCTTGCCCCAGATGGGGGTGGAGGCGGCCGTGGCCAGGGTGTACGCGGTGACCACCCAGGACAGGTGGGCGAGGCCGCCGAGTTCGCCGACGATCGTCGGCATGGCGGTCCCGATGATCATGTTGTCGAGCATCGCGAGAAGCATCGCGATCATGAGCGCGAGCAGGACGACGCGGACGCTGCGCGACCGCGGCTCGGCGGACGCGCCGTCCGCCGAGCCGCCCGCCCCGGCGGTTGCGGGCCCGCCGGACCCCGCTTCCCCATGTGCTGCCTGTGCCGCCACCCGTCCCACTCCCCTGTGCACTTACTTGCCGCCCGGCTAGTTCACTACACTGGGGAAGGTAGACCCGGAACTAGCCGGTCGTCAAGTAAGTATCCGCCCCAGGAGAGCTCCCATGGCCAGAGGCAACACCCGCCAGCGCATCCAGGACGTCGCCCTGGAGCTCTTCGCCGAGCAGGGCTACGAGAAGACGTCGCTGCGCGAGATCGCCGAGCGGCTCGACGTGACGAAGGCGGCGCTCTACTACCACTTCAAGACCAAGGAAGACATCGTCATCAGCCTGTTCCAGGACCTGACGCGCCCCATCGACGAGCTCATCGCCTGGGCCGAGGGGCAGCCGCACACCCTGGAGACCAAGCAGGAGATCCTGCGCCGCTACCAGGAGGCGCTCGTCGGGGCCCACCCGCTCTTCCGCTTCATGCAGGAGAACCAGGCGACCGTGCGCGAGCTGAGCATCGGCGAGACCTTCAAGGAGCGCATGATCACCATGACCCGGCTGATCCAGGAGCCGGGCCTGGCCCTGACCGACCGGGTGCGTTGCGTCAGCGCGCTGTTCACGATGCACGCCGGGATGTTCTTCATGCAGAACGTCGATGGCGACCCCGAGGAGAAGCGTGAAGCCGTCCTCGAGGTCGCCATCGACCTGGTGTCGCAGGCCCATCACGGCCCGCGGGAGTGAGCCCGGGAGTGAGCCGTCGCGACGATCGTCAGATGGTGACGCCCTGGGCGCGCAGGAAGTTCGCCGGGTTCAGGGCCGAGCCGTAGTTCGGGGTCGTACGGATCTCGAAGTGCAGGTGCGGGCCGGACGAGTTGCCGGTGTTGCCGGACAGGGCTATGAGCTTGCCGGCGTTCACGTTCTGGCCGACGTGCACGTTGATCTTCGACAGGTGGGCGTACTGCGAGTACTTGCCGTTGCCGTGCTTGATCACGATGGCGTTGCCGTACGCGGAACCGTCACCGCCGCCGTTCGGGCCGGCCTTGACGACGACGCCACCGCTGGCGGCCTTCACCGGGGTGCCGACCGGAACGGCGAAGTCCTGGCCGGAGTGCTTGTGGGACCACATGGCGCCGCCCTGGTTGAAGCTGGCGGTCAGGGTGTAGCCCGAGACCGGCTTGACCCAGGCGTTGGCCTTGGCCTTCTTCGCCGCGGGCTTCGCCTCGGCGGCGGCCGGGGCGTTCTTCGCCGTGTCGGCGGACGCGACACCGGCACCGGCTCCGACGACCATCGCGGCGCCGAGTCCGGCGGCCACGACGGCACCACGGGTACGGAGCGCGGACGAACGGAAACGGGTGAGGGTGATGCGCTTCGACATGCGGGGAGAACCTCCGGGCTGTGGGGCAGGAAGCGACCCGATGCCTGAGCACCGGGGCGACACCTTGGTAACCCGCATCCCCAAGCCGACTCAAACACCCCATCTACGACATCTCGTCGTAGGTTCGCACCTGTGAGCGGGGCCCTTGACGTCGGCGACTCCCTCGTCCGCCATTGTCCGAAATCTACGGACGAAGAATGGTTTATTAGCACGTGGGGGCTGCACAGATGCGTTGTCCGGTCCGGACCGCAGCCACGCAGGGCCCATGCGCCCGGCGACCCCGCCCCGTACGGCCCGGGGAGCCCGGTGCGCGGCCCCGCAACCCCACTAAGCCGCCTAGTAGGCTCGGAAACGCCTGTGCGCCTTGTCACGGCCGGTGGGACCAAGGACCTTCCGTTTCGGGACCAAAGTCCCGTCGGCCGGAGGCGCTGGCGGACTTCGGGCAGGGCGCCCGGAAGGCCCTCTTTGAGGGGATATACACCTCTGGTCATGGGAGAGAGCCCGATGGAGCCCGCACTGATCGGCACCCGCCTCGCATCGGCGGTGCTCTCCCCCCTCGTCCGCCGCCTCCTGGTGCAGGAGGGCAGCGGCGCCGCACTCACCGACCGCCCCGTGCGGCTCGCGGGCCTGGTCTCGTTCCGGGGCGAGAAGCGCACCCTCACCGAGCGGGACGTCCGCAGGCTCGCGGGCACCCTCGTCCGGGAGTCGCTGACACGGCCCGGCGAGCCGCCGTTCCCCGGCGACGAGGCCGAAGCCGTCGCCGACGCCCTGTCCCGGTGCCTGCTCGCCCTCGGCGAGCTGGAGATGGACGACGTCCAGGCCGTCCGCCACGGCCATCGCGAACTCGCCCGGCGACTGCGCACCACCCCCGCGGCACGGCGCGCGGCCGGGGGCCTGTCCGCGGACGCCGCCCTCTACCTCGACTCGATCACCGAGTGGGCCTGCCTCCACATCCTGCAGTTCTTCACCCAGCGGTCGTCCTTCGTCGCCCGCACCCTCGTCGAGCAGAGCCGCACCCAGGCCGAGCTGATCGCGAAACTGGACGAGCTGATCCTGCGAGTGCCCCGTACGGACGCCGGTGACGCGGCGTTCGAGCGCCGCTACCTCCCGTACGTCGCGCGGAGGCACGGGCACCTCACGATCTACGGCATCGATCTGCACGAGTCACCGGACGAGTGGCCGCTGGACGTGGCCTACCTCTGCCTGGAGGCCTCCGCCCGGACCGGACCGTCCGGGGACTGGCCCGCCGGACCGGCCGCGTTCGGGCCGGCCGCCGGTTCGCAGACCGTCCCGACCGGCGACCGGCCCACCGTGCCGCACGCCCGCCCCGAGCCGACGGACGACGGCGGCCGGTGGCCGCGGAGGACGAGCGGCACCGACGGGCCGGAGGCGGAACCCGTGCCCGCGGACCAGACCCTCGCCACCCACGACCGGGTGCTGCTCCGCGGCGTCGCCGGCTCCGGGAAGACCACCCTCGTCCAGTGGCTGGCCGTGTCCGCGGCCCGGACCGCGGCTGAGGATCCCGACGGGCGGATGGCGCACCTCCGCGACCGCGTCCCCTTCGTGCTGCCCCTGCGCACCCTCACCCGCCACGGCGAGCGGCTGCCCGCACCCGACGCCTTCCTCTCGGCCGTGGGCTGCCCCCTCACCCCGCCCGAGGGCTGGGCCGACCGGGTACTCACCGCCGGCCGCGGGCTGATCCTCGTCGACGGCGTCGACGAGGTCCCCGAGGCCGAGCGAAGCCGCACCCGGCGCTGGCTGCGCGACCTGCTGGGCGCCTACGGCACCGGCAACCGCTGGCTCGTCACCTCCCGCCCCTCCGCCGTCCGCGACGACTGGCTCACCCCCGACGGCTTCACCGACATCACCCTCTCCCCCATGAGCCGCCGCGCGGTCACGGCGTTCGTACAGCGCTGGCACCGGGCTGCGGGCGCCGACGCGCAGGCGTACGAGCAGCCGCTCCGGAACGCCCTCCGCGGCAAGCGGGACCTCGCCGCCCTCGCCACCAACCCCCTGATGTGCGGACTCATCTGCGCGCTCCACCGCGACCGGCGCGGCTTCCTCCCCCGCGGCCGCAAGGCCCTCTACGAGGCGGCGCTCGCGATGCTGCTCACCCGCCGCGACCGGGAACGGGACGTGGACGCACCCTCCGGCGTCGACCTCGCGGAAGCGCCGCAGATCCAGCTGATCCAGCGCCTGGCGTACTGGATGACGCTCAACGGGCGCACGCAGATGGACCGTTCACGGGCGGAGTCGCTGGTCACGGGAGCGATCCCGGCGGTCCCCGAGGCGGCCGCGGCCGGGGACCCCCGGGCCGTCTTCGGTCATCTGCTGCACCGCAGCGGACTGCTGCGTGAATCCTCCCCCGGGGCCGTGGACTTCGTGCACCGCACCTTCCAGGACTTCCTCGCGGCCAAGGCGATCGTGGACGAGTGGCACATCGGCGTTCTCACCCGGCACGCGGCGGACGACCAGTGGGAGGACGTGGTCCGGATGAGCGTGGCCCATGCGCGGCCGCGCGAATGCGCCGAGATCTTCACGGAGTTGCTCGCCGCGGCGGACGCGGCCCCCGACCGCGCCACCCAGCTGCGGATCCTGGTGGTCGCGGCGGCGGCGATGGAACAGGCCACGGAGATCGCGCCCTCCGTCCGCGAGACGCTGCTGAGCCGTACGGCCGAGGCCATCCCTCCGAGGACCGTCGAGGAAGCCCGGGCCCTGTCCGCCGCTGGTCCCCTCGTGCTCGACCTGCTGCCGGCGCCCGAGCACACGGCCGACGACCACGTGGCGCGCATGACGGTCGTCACCGCCTCGCTCGTCGAATCCGAAGCCGCGGTGCCCTTCCTCGCCCGGTACGCCGGACACCCCTCGGTGCGGGTGCGCTCGCAGCTCGTGTGGGCCTGGGACCGTTACGACCACGACGAGTACGCCAGGGACGTGATCGCTGCCGTCGACCCGTCGGGGCTCTACTTCACGGTGCGCAACGTCGAGCAGGCCCGCTCGATCGCCGCCCTCGCCGGCGGCCGCGCGGTGCATTTCCAGGGGGACCTGCCCGGGGAGCTCATCACCGCGACCGTCCGGTCCTGTGCGCCGCCGGCAGTCCGCATCTCCCGGAACCCGCAGCTCACGGATCTCACCTGGCTGAGGGGCGCACCCGCGTCGCCGGAGGACGTCGAGATCGACCGCTGTCCCGCGCTCACCGACCTCTCGGCCGTGGGCCCCCTGACCACGCTCCTCCTCGACGACAGCCAACTGGCCGTCGTGGCGAGGGTGCCGGACACGGAGGGTGTCCAGGTGGAGCTGAGGCGGGCGGTACCGGACCTGCGTCGCATCCCGGAGCTCTTCCCCGGCCTGCTCTCCCTCTCCGTCGTGCACCTGTGGCAGGACGAGCCGGTCGACCTGTCCCCGCTCACGGCCGTGGACGGGCTGCGCCGGATCCTCCTCGTCGGCGACCCCGCCCTGTTCCTGGGGGCGGACGACCTCGCCGCTCGGGTCTCACTGACCGTCAGACCGTCGTGATGACCGAGGCGTTGCGTCACGCCTCCTTCCGACCCAGGGCCCCGTCCGCCATCCTGCTGTGACATGAGCAGACCCGTGATGAGCCCGAACCCACGCGGGCACCTCCGCCGCGACCGCTTCCTCCGCAGTGTCCGCCGCACCCGGACCTGGCCGCTCGCCCTCGGCCTCGTCGCCGCCCTCACCTGGAGCAGCGGCAGCGCGCCCGCCGGGGCAGGACCCTCCGACACCGGACTCAAGGGCGCGATCGACGCCATCCTCGCCGACTCCCGGATGGACGGCGGTGCCGCGAGCGTCGTCGTCGCCGATGCCACCACCGGGGAACGGCTCTACGAACGCGACGCCGGCGACCGGCTGATGCCCGCGTCCAACACGAAACTCGCCACGTCCGCCGCCGCGATGGCGCTGCTCGGCCCCGGCTACCGGTTCCGCACCGAAGTGCTGTCCGCGGGCCGCCGCCACGGCTCGGTCCTGCACGGGGACCTGTACCTCCGCGGCGGGGGCGACCCCACCGCACTCGCCTCCGACTACGAAGGACTCGCCGCCCAGCTGAGGGAGTCGGGCATCCGCAGGGTCACCGGCCGGATCGTCGCCGACGACACCCGGTTCGACACCAGCCGCCTGGGCCGGTCCTGGGCCGCCGACGACGAGTCCTCCTACTACTCCGCCCAGATCTCGCCGCTGACGGTCGCACCCGACACCGACTACGACTCCGGCACCGTCGTCGTGGAGGCGTCCCCCGGCGCCGCCCCAGGCGACAGGCCGAGAGTGAGGCTCACCCCGCCGACCGGCTACGTACGGGTCGACGTCCGGGGCAGCACCGTCCCCGCCGGACAGGCCGACACCCTCGCCGTCGAGCGCGAGCACGGCACCAACACCATCGTGGTCAGCGGGGACATCCCGGTCGGCGGGCCCACCACCAAGGAGTGGGTCACGGTCTGGGAGCCCACCGGCTACGCCGCCGCCGTCTTCGCCGACGCCCTGGCCGAGCAGGGCGTACGCGTCACCGGCGCCCCACGCCTGGGCAGGCCCACTCCACCCGGTGCGAAGGTCCTCGCCACCCACAGCTCCATGCCGCTGAAGGAGCTGATGCTCCCGTTCATGAAGCTGTCGAACAACATGCACGCCGAGACGCTGACCAAGACGATGGGCTACGAGACGTCCGGACGCGGCACCTGGAGCGCGGGCCTCTCGGCCGTCGACGGCTATCTGAAGAAGGAGGGCGTCGAGGCCGGGAAGCTGCGCCAGGTCGACGGCTCCGGGCTGTCACGGATGAACGTCTTCCCGGCCGACCAGCTCGCCCGACTGCTGCTCGCGGTCCGGGACGCGCCCTGGTACGACGAGTGGCACGCGTCCCTGCCCGTCGCCTGCCACCCCGACCGCGCCGTCGGCGGCACGCTCCGCACCCGGATGTGCAACACCCCGGCGGCCCTCGGTGCCCGCGCCAAGACCGGCTCCCTGACCGGCGCCTCGGCGCTCTCCGGATACGTCGACGACTCCGCGGGGCGCGAACTGGTCTTCAGCATCGTGCTCAACAACTATCTCGCGTCCTCCGTGAAGAGCATCGAGGACGCGATCGTGGTGACGCTGGCCGGGTCCGACACGGCCGCCGGCACGATCGCCGCGGCCGCCGTACCGGGTCCGCGGAGCGCCGACCGGAAGGCGCCCGCGGGTCTCGAATGCACCTGGCGGAAACCCGACGTCTGCTGATGCGTCCAGGTCCGGCCCTCGGGAAGGCACGGTCCGGGCGTCGTCGGCCGGCGTCGGTCCACCGCGCGCAAGGCCGCCGCGGCGAAGGCCCGCCGCCCGATCGTGGGGCACCGCAAAGGGGCTGCCCCCGGACCCGAAGGTCCGGGGGCAGCCCCTACTGACGCGTACTCGGAACGCTCAGGCGTCCTTCGACAGGTTCGGCCCGCTGCCGCCGGCCGCCGACTCGATCGGCGGGACGTCCGGCAGAGCCGACTTCTCCTCGCCGCGGAAGGTGAACTTCTTCTCCTCACCCTCGCCCTCGGTGTCGACCACCACGATGTGACCGGGACGCAGCTCACCGAAGAGGATCTTCTCCGAGAGCAGGTCCTCGATCTCCCGCTGGATCGTCCGGCGCAGCGGACGGGCGCCCAGGACCGGGTCGTAGCCCTTCTTCGCCAGCAGGAGCTTGGCCTCCTGGCTGAGCTCGATGCCCATGTCGCGGTCCTTCAGCCGCTCGTCCACCTTGGCGATCATCAGGTCGACGATCTGGATGATGTCGTCCTGGGACAGCTGGTGGAAGACGACCGTGTCGTCGACACGGTTGAGGAACTCCGGCCGGAAGTGCTGCTTCAGCTCGTCGTTGACCTTGGCCTTCATCCGCTCGTAGCCGGTCTTGACGTCACCCTGGGCGGCGAAGCCCAGGTTGAAGCCCTTGGAGATGTCCCGGGTCCCGAGGTTGGTCGTCATGATGATGACCGTGTTCTTGAAGTCCACGACCCGGCCCTGGGAGTCGGTCAGGCGACCGTCCTCCAGGATCTGGAGAAGGGAGTTGAAGATGTCGGGGTGGGCCTTCTCGACCTCGTCGAAGAGGACGACGGAGAACGGCTTCCGGCGCACCTTCTCGGTGAGCTGGCCGCCCTCCTCGTAACCCACGTATCCGGGCGGGGAACCGAAGAGGCGGGAGACCGTGTGCTTCTCGCTGAACTCCGACATGTCGAGGGAGATCAGCGCGTCCTCGTCGCCGAAGAGGAACTCGGCGAGCGTCTTGGACAGTTCGGTCTTACCGACACCGGACGGGCCGGCGAAGATGAACGAACCACCGGGACGCTTCGGGTCCTTCAGTCCGGCGCGGGTACGCCGGATCGCCTGGGACAGCGCCTTGATGGCGTCCTTCTGGCCGATGACGCGCTTGTGGAGCTCGTCCTCCATGCGGAGCAGACGGGAGGACTCCTCCTCCGTCAGCTTGAAGACCGGGATGCCGGTCGCGGTGGCGAGGACCTCGGCGATCAGCTCGCCGTCGACCTCGGCGACGACGTCCATGTCGCCGGCCTTCCACTCCTTCTCCCGCTTGGCCTTCGCCGCCAGCAGCTGCTTCTCCTTGTCGCGGAGCGAGGCTGCCTTCTCGAAGTCCTGGGAGTCGATGGCGGACTCCTTGTCCCGGCGGACACCGGCGATCTTCTCGTCGAACTCGCGGAGGTCCGGCGGCGCGGTCATCCGCCGGATGCGCATCCGGGAACCGGCCTCGTCGATCAGGTCGATCGCCTTGTCCGGCAGGAAGCGGTCCGAGATGTACCGGTCGGCCAGGGTCGCGGCCTGGACCAGCGCCTCGTCCGTGATGGAGACGCGGTGGTGCGCCTCGTAGCGGTCGCGCAGGCCCTTGAGGATCTCGATGGTGTGCGGCAGGGACGGCTCCGCGACCTGGATGGGCTGGAAGCGGCGCTCCAGGGCCGCGTCCTTCTCCAGGTGCTTGCGGTACTCGTCGAGCGTCGTCGCACCGATGGTCTGCAGCTCGCCGCGGGCCAGCATGGGCTTGAGGATGGAGGCGGCGTCGATCGCGCCCTCGGCGGCGCCCGCACCCACCAGGGTGTGGAGCTCGTCGATGAACAGGATGATGTCGCCGCGGGTCCGGATCTCCTTGAGGACCTTCTTCAGACGCTCCTCGAAGTCACCGCGGTAGCGGGAGCCGGCGACCAGCGCGCCGAGGTCGAGGGTGTAGAGGTGCTTGTCCTTGAGGGTCTCGGGCACCTCGCCCTTGACGATGGCCTGCGCCAGTCCCTCGACGACGGCGGTCTTGCCGACGCCGGGCTCGCCGATGAGGACCGGGTTGTTCTTGGTGCGGCGGGACAGCACCTGCATGACCCGCTCGATCTCCTTCTCGCGCCCGATGACCGGGTCGAGCTTGGACTCGCGGGCCGCCTGGGTGAGGTTCCGGCCGAACTGGTCGAGGACGAGGGAGGTCGAGGGCGTGCCCTCGGCCGGACCGCCGGCGGTGGCGGCCTCCTTGCCCTGGTAGCCGGAGAGCAGCTGGATGACCTGCTGCCGCACCCGGTTGAGATCGGCGCCCAGCTTCACGAGGACCTGGGCGGCGACGCCCTCGCCCTCGCGGATCAGGCCGAGCAGGATGTGCTCCGTGCCGATGTAGTTGTGGCCCAGCTGAAGAGCCTCCCGGAGCGACAGCTCCAGGACCTTCTTGGCACGAGGGGTGAAGGGGATGTGCCCGGACGGGGCCTGCTGGCCCTGGCCGATGATCTCCTCCACCTGCTGGCGGACCGCCTCGAGCGAAATCCCGAGGCTCTCCAGGGCCTTAGCGGCGACACCCTCACCCTCGTGGATAAGGCCCAGGAGGATGTGCTCGGTGCCGATGTAGTTGTGGTTGAGCATCCGGGCTTCTTCCTGAGCCAGGACGACAACCCGCCGCGCGCGGTCGGTGAACCTCTCGAACATCGTTAATCGCTCCTCAGAGCGGTCAGTCAGTTAGGGGTCGATCCCCTCCCTGTCCTTCCGCAGCTTAGTCCCGCAAGCGGGGACCGCTCATTCCAACTGCCGACACCCGTCTGTGGCCTCCTGCCCCGAACGCCGACAAATGCTCCAACCCGATGGTGCGAGACGATGTTCCCGCAGGCCAGGCGGTTACCCGTGCCATCTGTACGCCGATGGCGAACGTGAGACCCCGGAGCCCGCGTGTCACCCGTCCCCACTAGGGATGTCTTACCCGTATGGACGGACACTCCATGCCGCGAACGCCGGTTCCCTCAGCTACGGGCGAACATCCTTGCGCCCTCGAACACGGCCTCACCGCCTTCTCGTCGACACCGTGTGTGACGGTTGACCGACGATCCGTAACCACCGGGTCCTCCCGGCAGTTCCCGGGTCATGGCCTTCACTCTCCCGGCACCTCGCGTGCCGCCCGATGACGGCAGCACAAGGTGGTACAAGAACGAGCTTGGCTGGGCTACGGCCGAAGGGCCACCGGTACGGCTGATCACCGGGCTGCGGTTCGACGCTCTGCAGGTGCCGGTGGACGCCGGGAAGGCTCTGTTGCGGCGCTGCGGGCGCACCGGACCGGTCGCCAGGGCGGGAGACAGAATTCTGCTCCTGGTCGCCGCGGGCAGCGCCGAGGAGCTGCCCGGGCTGCTCGACTGGCTGGAGTGGGGCGGGATCGGCCTGGAGCTGACCGCTCTCGGGCCGGGTGGGTCCGTGCCCGCACCGGCACCCCCGGGGCGCGCGGTCCCGGCCGGGGCGCCTCAGGGGGCCGCCGTGTGGCTGCGGCCCCCGAAGCCTGGGCGCGAGGTGGAGCCGTCACTGCCGGCGTTCGGCGCCGTGGGGCGCCCGGGCGCCGGATCCGGGGGCGGTGGGGGCGCCCCGGACCTCGTACGGCTCGTGGACGCGGCGGCGAACGCCTGCCACCGGGCCCGTCTGCTGCGTTCGTGTGCGGCCGGGCCGCACACGAATGCTCAGCCGTTGGCCTTCTCGTAGGCCTCCCGGATCTCGGCGGGGACACGGCCGCGGTCGTTGACGCTGTAGCCGTTCTCCTTCGCCCACTTCCGGATCTCCGCGGTGTCCTTGCTGCCCGTCGAGGTCGCGGCACGGCCCTTTCCGCGGCCGGTCGTGGCACGGCCGCCGGTGCGCCGGCCACCCTTGGTGTAGGGCTCCAGCAGACCGCGGAGCTTGTCCGCGTTGGCGGTGGTGAGGTCGATCTCGTAGGTCTTGCCGTCCAGAGCGAACGTCACGGTCTCGTCAGCCTCGCCGCCGTCGAGGTCGTCGACAAGAAGGACCTGAACCTTCTGCGCCACCGGATTTCCTTTCATCGAAAATGCAGTACGCGGAAAGGAAACCGCTTTTCTCTGGAAAACACAAACCCTCGGCAGAGGTTCAGAACCCGGGGCACGCGGGAAACGTACGCGATTCGGACATAGGGGTTCGGCACCGGGTCGAGTCCCGCTTCCGCTTGCCGCCGAGGCGGGATCACAGGTGCAGAAGCATCCGGCTGTTACCCAAGGTGTTCGGCTTCACCCGTTCGAGACCGAGGAACTCGGCGACACCCTCGTCATAGGAACGCAGCAGCTCGCTGTAGACATCTCCGTCGACCGGGGTCTCACCGATCTCCACGAACCCGTGCTTCGCGAAGAAGTGGACTTCGAAGGTCAGGCAGAATACCCGCCGCACGCCCAGCCAGCGGGCGGTGTGCAGCAACTTGCCGAGGACATGGTGACCGACGCCCGTACCCCTGAACTGGGGGTCCACCGCGAGAGTGCGGACTTCGGCAAGGTCCTCCCACATCACGTGGAGGGCACCGCAGCCGACCACTCGGGCGTCCGAGTCGCGTTCCGCGACCCAGAACTCCTGGATGTCCTCGTAAAGCGTCACGGTCGCTTTGTCGAGCAGGATGCCATCGCTCACGTACGGGTCCACGAGGCGGCGAACGGCCGGCACATCGCCGGTCCTGGCCCGGCGGACCGTGACGGCATTTGCTGCGGCATTGGGAGGCGACTGCTCTGACGACATGACCGGACGCTATCGCCCCGTCCCGTCCCCGCCGTCGGCGCCCTCGGCGTCCCCTTCGGGAGAACCTTCCGCCGTCCCTTGCGCAGGACCTTCCCGCTGGGGTTCCGGTGCCTCTTCCGCGGGGTCGCGCTGAACGACGCGGATCGCGTCCCGGAGCGCCTGGCGCTGCTCCGGCGACATCATGCCGAAGAAGGCGACAAGAGCCGCCGCGGGGTTGTCGCTCTTCGACCAGGCTTCGTTCATCAGTGCGGCGGAGTAGGCGGCCCGGGTGGAGACCGCGGTATATCGATAGGCGCGGCCTTCGACTTCCCTGCGCACCCAGCCCTTCTGATGGAGATTGTCCATTACGGTCATGACCGTGGTGTAGGCGATGGACCGTTCCTGCTGGAGATCTTCCAGCACTTCGCGCACCGTCACCGGGCGGTTCCATTGCCAGATGCGCGTCATGACGGCGTCTTCGAGCTCTCCCAATTGACGGGGCACATCGCCACCATAGTCGGAGATGTCGTAATGGCCGGCTATTGACGTACTTCGAGTACGAAAAAGGACGTACGGCCCCGATGAGCCGTACGTCCCGCGAGAGCCGGTGCGGACCGGCTCAGGCCCCGGTCGGACGGTCCGGCGACGCGGCCCGGCCGGCGGCCTCCGCACGGGCGATCGCCGCGTCCACGGCGGCGTCCTCCTTGGCCTTGTTCGGCCCGCCCTGGCTCTTCACGATCGTGACGACGAGAGCGGTGAAGAAGGCGGCCATCACGACCGGGGGCAGGAGCGCGGATACGTAGTCCATGCCCTCCAGAGTAGCTATCCGGCGGCCCGCTTCTCCGGTGGGGGCGCCGGGCGGCGGCGTGGCGGGAAGACCTCGCCCGGGGTGGGGATGGGGCGGTCCGGACGGGGAGCCGGGCGGGCGGGCTTCGGGGAGGCCGGGCGGGGCTCCTGCTTGTCCCCGGCCTCGGCGCGGCCGCCGGGCAGGGCGTGCAGCCGGACCCGCGACGGGGGCACCGAGGACACGCGGGCGGCGGCACGGTCCGCCGACCGGGCCCGTGCGGACTCCTCGGCGAGGCCCTGGCAGCGCTCCAGCAGGGCCCGGGAGAGCGGCGTGCGGCGCAGGGAGCGCAGAGCCGCGAGATCCTCGGGAGCGGGTTCGTGGCCGGCGGCGAGGGCCTCCTGGAGGAGCCCCAGATAGCCGCCCGCGGAGCCGGGGAGGGCGTCGCGGTACCGCTCGAGGTCGGCGAGCAGGAACGCCCGCAGCCGGCCGGCCTCGCGGACGGCCTCGTCCACGGACTGTGCGAGCCGCAGGCACTCCTGGGCGGTGTTCGCGCCGGGGCCGTCACCCCGGTCGACGGGGCGGGACTGGTCGGGGTCGAGGGCGATGGCGAGAGCGCGGCGGAGCACACGCAGTTCGTCCGCACTGAACGCCATGCCGCCGCGGGATCCGTATGGCGTGGGCATGGGCCGACGATACGCGCTAATCGGACAAAATTCGTTTAACGTCGCATTTGCGGCGCGGCGTGGAGCGCGGTGGGGCGCTCGCGTGTACGGGCCCGGCCTGCGGGCGCCGGGCAGGGCGCCCGCACGGCGCGTGCCGGCGCCGCGGAACGCCGGCCCTGCCCGCACGCCGGTTCACATGCGGGAGACGTTCCGCTCGTAGACCAGACGCAGGCCGATCAAGGTCAGCCACGGCTCGTGCTCGTCGATCGCGGAGGACTCCCCGAGGACCATCGGGGCCAGGCCGCCCGTGGCGATCACGGTCACGTCCTCCGGGTCGTCTGCCAGCTCCCGCTTCATTCGCTGGACGACGCCGTCGACCTGGCCGGCGAAGCCGTAGACGATGCCCGCCTGCATGGCCTCGACCGTGTTCTTGCCGATCACGCTGCGCGGGCGGGCCAGTTCGATCTTGCGGAGCTGGGCGCCCTTGACGCCGAGGGCCTCGACGGAGATCTCGATGCCGGGGGCGATGACGCCGCCCGCGTACTCACCCCGGGCACTGACCGCGTCGAACGTCGTCGCCGTGCCGAAGTCGACGACGATCGCGGGGCCGCCGTAGAGCTCGACGGCCGCGACCGCGTTGATGATGCGGTCCGCGCCGACCTCCTTCGGGTTGTCCATCAGGATCGGTACGCCGGTCTTGATGCCGGGCTCGACGAGCACCGCGGGGACGTCGCCGTAGTAGCGGCGGGTCACCTCGCGGAGCTCGTGGAGCACCGAGGGCACGGTGGCGCAGATCGCGATGCCCTCGATGCCGTCGCCCAGCTCCTCGCCGAGCAGCGGGTGCATGCCCATCAGGCCGTTGAGGAGCACGGCCAGTTCGTCGGCCGTGCGGCGCGGGTCGGTGGAGACGCGCCAGTGCTCGACGATGTCCTCGCCGTCGAAGAGGCCGAGGACGGTGTGGGTGTTGCCGACGTCGATGGTGAGCAGCATCGGATCAGACCTCGGCCTCTCGCAGGTCGAGACCGATGTCGAGGATCGCGGAGGAGTGCGTGAGCGCCCCGACCGCGAGGTAGTCCACGCCCGTCTCGGCATAGGCCCGGGCGTTCGCCAGGGTGAGCCGGCCGGAGGACTCCAGGACCGCGCGCCTGGCGACGATCGCGACGGCCTCGGCGGTCTCCACCGGTGTGAAGTTGTCCAGGAGGATCAGGTCCGCACCCGCGTCCAGGACCTCGCGGACCTGGTGGAGGGTGTCCACCTCGACCTCGACGGGAAGGTCCGGGGTGCCCAGCTCGGCCAGCGTCTCCCGGACGGCCTTGAACGCCTGGGCCACACCGCCCGCGGCGACCACGTGGTTGTCCTTGACGAGTGCCGCGTCGGACAGCGACATGCGGTGGTTGACGCCGCCGCCGCAGCGCACCGCGTACTTCTCCAGGGCGCGCAGGCCCGGGGTCGTCTTGCGGGTGTCGCGCACGCGCGCTCCGGTGCCCTCGAGCGCGTCGGCCCAGGCCCGGGTCGCGGTGGCGATGCCCGAGAGGCGGCACAGGAGGTTCAGGGCACTGCGCTCGCCGGTGAGCAGGTCCCGGGTGCGGGCGGTGACGGAGAGGAGCCTCTGGCCCGGCTCGACGCGGTCCCCGTCCTCGACGTGGCGCTCGACCTCGAACTCGTCGGTGCAGACGATCGAGAGGACCGCCTCGGCGATGCGCAGACCCGCGACGACGCCCGCCTCGCGGGCGGTGAAGTCGCCGGTGGCGACCGCGTCCTCGGGGACGGTGGCGACGGTCGTCACGTCCACGCCGCCGTCGAGGTCCTCCTCGATGGCGAGGTGCGCGATGTCCTCGACCTGCACGGGGTCGAGGCCGGACTGCGCCAGCAGCGCCGCGAGGTCGGGGTCCAGGCCGCACTCGTACACCTCGTCGCCGCAGCCGCAGTCGTCGCCGCAGCCCTGCTCTTCGGCGGCGCGGGCGCCGATCTGGATCAGCGGGACGTCCACGGGCTCCGGACGTTCTTCGGGCGTGCTCACTGTTGCGGCTCCCTGTCGGCGGTGGGGGTGGGGACGAAGGGGGGACGGGCGGGTGGGAAAGCCTCGGTCGCCGTGCGGCGGACCGCGAGGCTGCGTTCGGGGGTGAGGCGCACGACGATATGGCGGCGCCACCCGGCGTCGTCCCGCCCGGGGTGGTCCTCGCGCCAGTGGCAGCCGCGCGTCTCCGTCCGCTCGTGGGCGGCGGCGACCAGCACCCGGGCGACGAGCAGCAGATTGGTGGCCTCCCAGGACTCGACCCCTGGTTCGGCGGCCTTGTCGAACTCCTCGGCGTCGTGCAGCGCGGACAGGTGCAGCGCCTCCAGGGCGTCCGCCGCGTCGTCCAGGCTCGCCGCGGAACGCAGCACCCCGGCGCCGTTCGTCATGATCCGCTGGATCTCGCGCCGGGCCTCGGGCACCAGGAGCGGTACGGGCCCGTGGGAGCCCCCCTCCGCCGGAGCACGGGACGCCGTCCCCGGCCGGCCGTCCGCGGCGGGCGATGCGGGCGCAGCGGGCGCGGGGGCGTCCGAATCGGCCGGCGGGACGGGCCCGGCCGCGTGGGTCTCCGCGATCGTCCTCGCGATGCGCTCCGCGAAGACGAGCCCCTCCAGGAGGGAGTTGGAGGCCAGCCGGTTCGCGCCGTGGACGCCGGTGCAGGCGACCTCGCCGCAGGCGTACAGGCCGGGTACGGTCGTACGGCCGTGGAGGTCGGTGCGGACGCCGCCGGAGGCGTAGTGGGCGGCCGGGGCTACCGGGATCGGCTCGGTGACCGGGTCGATGCCGTGGGCGCGGCAGGCGGCGAGGATGGTGGGGAACCGGCTCTCCCACATCTCGGCGCCGAAGTGGCGGGCGTCCAGGAACATGTGGTCCACGCCCTGCTCCTGCATGCGGCGCATGATGCCCTTGGCCACGATGTCCCGGGGGGCGAGCTCGGCGAGTTCGTGCTGCCCCACCATGAAGCGGGTGCCGGACGAGTCGACGAGATGGGCCCCCTCGCCCCGCACCGCCTCGGAGACCAGCGGCTGCTGGCCCTCGGAGTCCGGGCCGAGCCAGAGCACCGTCGGGTGGAACTGGACGAACTCGAGGTCGCTCACCTCGGCGCCGGCACGCAGCGCGAGCGCCACGCCGTCGCCGGTGGACACCGGCGGGTTGGTGGTGGCGGAGAAGACCTGGCCCATGCCACCGGTCGCCAGGACCACCGCGGGGGCGCGCACCGCGCCGACGCCGTCGTGCTGGCCCTCGCCCATGACGTGCAGGGTGATGCCGGCCGTACGGCCCGCCGCGTCGGCCAGCAGATCGAGCACCAGCGCGTGCTCGATGACGCGGACGGCGCCCTCACGTATCGCCGTGACCAGCGCGCGGGAGATCTCCGCACCCGTGGCGTCGCCTCCCGCGTGGGCGATGCGGCGGCGGTGGTGGCCGCCCTCGCGGGTCAGCGCGATACCGCCGGAGTCGTCGGTGTCGAACCGCGCGCCGGTCGCGATCAGCCGTCGCACGGCGTCCGGGCCCTCGGTGACGAGCGTGCGCACCGCCTCCCCGTCGCACAGCCCGGCGCCCGCCACGAGGGTGTCGTCGAGGTGCTGCCCGGGGGTGTCGCCCTCGCCGAGCGCCGCGGCGATGCCGCCCTGGGCCCAGCGGGTGGATCCGTCGTCCAGGAGCGCCTTCGTGACCACGACGGTGCGCAGGCCCTCGGCCCTGCAGCGGAGCGCCGCCGTGAGGCCCGCGACGCCCGATCCGACCACGACGACGTCCGCGTCGATGGCCCAGCCGGGGGCCGGGGCGTTCAGCCGTATACCGGTGCTCGTCACGAGGCGGCTCCGAAGGTCAGGGGGATGTTGTCGATCAGCCGGGTGGTGCCGACCCGTGCGGCGACGGCCATGATCGCCTCGCCGGTGTGGCCGTCGGCGACCTCGGAGAAGTCGGCCGGGTCGACCAGCGCGAGGTAGTCGAGGACGAGGGGCGACGAGGACTTGGCGGCGTCGTCGAGAACGGCTCGTGCCGCGGCCCGCACGGCGTCGGCTCCGCCGCCGGGCTGGGCGGCGGCGACCGCGTGGGCGTCGGCGGCGGCCCTGGCCTCGCCGAGCGCGGACAACGCGGCGGCCCGGGCGTTGGACGCGGGCGCCGACTCGGCCCGGGCGCGCAGGGCGACCTGCGCGGCGAGCCGGTCGCGGGCGGCGAACAGTGCCCGGGACAGTGCGAGGGCGGTGTGGCGCTCCTCGGGCGAGAGGTAGCGGTTGCGGCTGGAGAGGGCGAGGCCGTCCGGCTCCCGCACGGTGGGCACGCCGACGATCTCCACGGGGAAGTTCAGGTCCTGGACCATGCGGCGGATCAGGGCCAGCTGCTGTGCGTCCTTCTGCCCGTACAGCGCGGTGTCGGGGCGGGTGAGGTGCAGCAGCTTGGCGACGACGGTCAGCATGCCGTCGAAGTGGCCGGGCCTGGAGGCGCCCTCGAGGAGCTCGCCCATGGGGCCGGCGGTGATCCGGACCTGGGGCTCGCCGCCCGGGTACACCTCGTCGGCCGAGGGCGCGAAGACTGCGTCGGCGCCCGCCTCCGCCGCGGTCTTGAGGTCCGCTTCGAGGGTGCGCGGATAGCGGTCGAGATCCTCGCCGGCGCCGAACTGCAGCGGGTTCACGAAGACCGTGACCACGACCTGGCCTTCCGGCCCGGCCAATGACCGGGCCGTGCGGATCAGGGTGGCGTGGCCGTCGTGGAGGGCGCCCATGGTCATCACGACGGCCCGGCGGGCGGGTGCCGCAGGGGCGAGGGCGTCCAGCTCCGCCGCGGTGCGCAGGGGGTTGATCATCGGTCGTTCTCTCCGTCCGCGGCGTCAGGGCCGTCCGTGCGGCCCCGGCCGTCCGCGGCGTCGTGGCCGTCCGCGAGGACCACCAACAGGTCCTCGGCGAGTTCGGGCTTGAGCAGGCCGTGTGCGAGGGCGCGGTCCGCGGTCGCCCGTGCCATGGCCAGATAGCCGGCGACCATGCCCGGGGCGTGCTCGCGCAACTCGGACACATGGGCCGCCACGGTCCCGGCGTCACCGCGGGACACCGGCCCGGTCAGCGCGGCGTCGCCCGATCGCAGGGCGTTGTCCAGCGCGGCGCCGAGCAGCGGGCCGAGCATCCGGTCCGGGGCCGAGACCCCGGCGGTGCGCAGCAGTTCCATGGCCTGGGCGACCAGGGTGACCAGGTGGTTCGCGCCGAGGGCGAGGCCCGCGTGGTACAGCGGGCGGGCGGTCTCCTCGATCCACTCGGGCTCCCCGCCCATCTCGATGACGAGGGCCTCCGCGGCGAGCCTCAGCTCCTCGGGCGCGGTGACGCCGAAGGAGCAGCCGGCCAGCCGCTGGACGTCCACGGAGGTGCCGGTGAAGGTCATGGCGGGGTGCAGGGCGAGCGGGAGCGCCCCGGCCCGCCTGGCGGGGTCGAGGACCGCCGCGCCGTACCGCCCGGAGGTGTGCACCAGCAGTTGGCCGGGGCGCACGGCGCCGGTCTCGGCGAGCCCTTCGACCAGTCCGGGGAGCACGTCGTCGGGAACGGTCAGCAGCACCAGCTCGGCGCGCGCGAGCACCTCCGCCGGGGGGACCAGCGGCACGTCGGGCAGCATCACGGCGGCCCGGCGCACGGACGCGTCGGAGACCCCGGAGACGGCCACGGGCCGGTGGCCGGCGAGCTGGAGGGATGCGGCCAGCGCGGGGCCGACGCGGCCAGCGCCGACGACACCCACGGTGAGTCGGGCCGGGCGGTCCCTGGGGTCGACCGGCTCCCGTGCCGGTGGTGTTGCTGGCGATGGTGCGTTCACGCGCGGCCTTCCGTTCCAGTCCGCGGGGGGTACCGGACGATTCCTCGCCATGCTACGCCAGCGTTTCGACCGGGCTTCCGCTCGTCCACAGGCTGTGGAGGCGGCACCGGCGCCGGACGGACGGGGCCTGTGGACAACGGCACGGGACCGCCCGGTGTGGGCGATCATCGCAGCATGACTCAGAACACGGAGGGGACGCCGCCCCTCGACTCCGGCGGACCGGGGGCCGGCACGGCGGGTGCGGCCGGCGCCGATCCGACCGCCGCCCCGGAGCGACGCGGGGACGGCGGCGAGGGGGCCGGGCGCCGCCGCAGGCTGACGGCCTGGCGCGCTTCCGAACGGCTGCTGTGGCACGGCTCCGCGGACGGCCGGCTCGGCGAACGGCTCGCGGCCCTGGCCGCCGACGCGGGTGCCGTCCACGACCTCGACGAGCACGTGGACCTCTACGGCGACGGGGTCGTCGCCGAGCTGGAGGGGCGCGTGGCGGCACTGCTCGGCCTCCCGGCCGCGGCGTTCTTCCCCACCGGCACGATGGCGCAGCAGGTGGCGCTGCGCTGCTGGGCGGGGCGCACGGGGAACCGGACCGTCGCGCTGCATCCGCTCGCCCACCCCGAGGTCCACGAACGGGGCGCGCTGGGTGCGGTCTGCGGGCTGCGCACGGTCCACCCGACCCGGGAACCGCGGTTGCCGACGGCGGACGAGATACGCGGCCTGGACGAGCCGTTCGGCACGCTGATGCTGGAACTGCCGCTGCGGGACGCCGGATTCGTGCTGCCCGAGTGGGACGAACTGGTGGAAGTCGTCGAGGCGGCGCGCGAAATGGATGCGGTGGTGCACTTCGACGGCGCGCGCCTTTGGGAGTGCGCCCCTCATTTCGGCCGAGAGCTGGACGAGATCGCCGGACTCGCGGACAGCGTGTACGTGTCGTTCTACAAGTCCCTCGCGGGCCTGTCCGGCGCGGTACTGGCCGGGCCGGAGTTCCTGGTGGAGGAGGCGCGAGCCTGGCGCCACCGCTACGGCGGCCTGGTCTTCCAGCAGTACCCGGCGGCGCTGTCGGCGCTGCTGGGCCTGGAGCGGGAGCTGCCGAGGCTGCCTTCGTACGTGGCTCATGCGCGGACCGTCGCCGCGGCGTTGGCGGCCGGACTCGCGGAGGAACCCGGCGTGCCCTGGTTCCGGGTGCATCCCGATCCGCCGCACACCCACCAGTTCCAGGTGTGGCTCCCCTTCGGCGCCGAACTGCTCGACGAGGCGGGCGTACGGCAGGCGGAGGAGACCGGCGTGACCCTGTTCCGCCGCTGGTTCCCGGCCCCTGGCGGCCCGCCCGGCGTCTGCGCCACGGAGGTCACGGTCTCCTCCCCGGGTCTTGCGTGGACCGCCGACGACGTCAGGGCGGCCCTCGCCGACTTCATGACGCGGGTACGGGCCGGGGGCGGACGGGCGTGACCGTCACCATCGACACCGCCGGCCTGCCGCCCGAGTGCATCGTCTTCGAGCCCTCGCCGCTCGCCGAACTGGGCGTGGCCCTGCACGTACTGGCCGAACCGGGGCACCACCCGGGACTGCGCGGCTGGGCGACGGCGACCGCCGCGGGCCTGAAGCAGGACCTCGCCGACCGGCTGCACGAGGCCGGCTTCCTCTGGACGTCGACCTTCTCCGACGTGTTCATGCCGTTCTCCGGGATCCGCGGCGGGGACGGCCGCACCGGTGCCACCCTGGCCGAGGAACTGGACCTGCTGGACCGACTCGACGAGGAGCGGTTCCTGACGGCGGCGATGGCGTTCACCTGCTCCCCCTCGTACTCCACCGGCGTCATGATCGAATCCCGGCGCGCCCTCGAACTCGCCGCCACCCGAGGACCCGGGCAGCTGGGCTTCGCACGGCGCATCCTCGACGACCCCGGAGCCGTGCGGGCATGGCTGCGGCGCCTGTTCGAGGACTGCGACGAGGCCTTCTTCGCGGACACCTGGCGCCGGGTCGGTCCGGGGTTGGCCGCCGACGCCCGGGGCAAGACGGAGCTGCTGCGCCGCAAGGGCCTCGGGGAGGCGCTGCGCGACGTCTCGCCGGCACTCTCCTACGACGAGGAGCGCGGACTGGTCCTCGCGGACAAGCTGAGCGTGGGAAGGACCACCGCGGTCGACCCCGCCGTGGGGCCCGGGCTGACGCTCGTACCGTCCCACTTCGGCTGGCCGCACCTGACCGTGCTGTACGCCCGGGGCTGGCGGCCCGTCATCGCCTACCCGGTGGGGGCGCCCGAGCTGCCCGGCCCGGCGTCCGTCGACATCCTCAAGCACCGGATGGAGGCGCTGGCCCACCCCATGCGCATGCGGCTGTGCCGGAACCTCGGCCGGGCCCCGTACACGACCGGCGAGCTCGCCGAGGCCCACGGCATCACCGCGCCGGAGGTGTCCCGGCATCTGTCGGTGCTGAAGCGGGCCGGACTGGTCACGACGCGGCGGCGCGGCAGATACGTCCTGCACCAGCTGGACGTGGGGGTGGTGGCACGGCTGGGAAGCGACTTCCTGGAGGCGGTACTGCGCTGAAGCTGCGCAGCCCGGTGAGCTCGGGGACGCGGCCGACCAGTGCGGCGGTCAGGGCACGGCTCGGCAACCACCGCCGTCGCCGGGGCACGGCCTCTCCGTCGGCAGGAGCGGAGGAGACGGAGGCATCCGCCCGGTGCGGTCCCCTGCCGACGCCCTCGGGATCGCCGCATGCTCCGCCGGGCGGCCGCCGAGGCGACCCGTTCGACGGCCGGGTCCTGCCGCCGCCGAACGAGCCGTGCAATCCACGGGAGCACGCCGGTCAGGACGCGGCGCCGCCGCCCGCGCGGACCAGGCCGCTCTCGTACGCGAGCACCACGACCTGCACCCGGTCGCGCAGCCCGAGCTTGGTGAGGATGCGGCCCACATGGGTCTTCACCGTGGCCTCCGACAGCACCAGCCGGGCGGCGATCTCGCCGTTCGACAGGCCCTGGGCGACGAGCATCATCACCTCGCGCTCGCGCTCGGTGAGGCGCTCCAGCTCCTCCTGCTCCGGCTCCTTGCCATGGGAGGGCAGCATCGGCGAGAAGCGGTCGAGCAGCCGGCGCGTCGTGGACGGGGCGACCACCGCGTCACCGCTGTGCACGGAACGGATGGCGCCGAGCAGTTCGGCCGGCGGCACGTCCTTCAGCATGAAGCCGCTGGCTCCCGCCTTGAGCCCCGAGAACGCGTATTCGTCGAGGTCGAAGGTCGTCAGGATGAGCACCTTCGGCGGGTCGGACTGGGCGCAGATCCTGCCGGTCGCCTCCACCCCGTCGAGCCGGGGCATTCGGACGTCCATCAGCACCACGTCGACCGCCGTGGAGCGGAGGATCTCGATGGCCTCCGCCCCGTCGCCGGCCTCCGCGACGACCTCCATGTCGGGCTGGGCTGCGAGCACCATCCGGAAGCCGGTGCGCAGCAGCACCTGGTCGTCGACGAGCATCACGCGGATCGGCATGGGCGGGGTCCTTGTCTTGTGGGCCGGGCGGGACGGATACGGGGGACTCGGGGCGACGGGCGACGGGGCGGTGACGGCAGGCTAGTGGGCGGACTTGAGCGGCAGCAGCACACTGATCCGGAATCCGCCGCCCGGCCGCGGACCGGCGTCGAGGGTGCCGCCGACCATGCCCACGCGCTCCCGCATGCCGATGAGGCCGTGGCCCTTGCCGTCCGCGCCGCCGTCCTCGTACAGCTCGTGGGCCGCGCCCCGGCCGTCGTCCTCGACGAGCAGCCCGAGGCCGTCGTCGAAGTAGACCAACCGGACGCTCGCCCCGGCGTCCGGTCCGCCGTGCTTGCGCGTGTTGGTGAGGGCTTCCTGGACGATCCGGTACGCGGTGAGCTCCACCCCGCTCGGCAGCGGCCTCGGGGTGCCCTCGATCCGGAAGTCGACGGTCAGGCCCGAGCCGCGGACCTGTTCCACCAGTTCCTTGATCTGCTCGACGTCCGGCTGCGGTACGTACTCACCGCTCTCCGGGGCGTCACCGGTGCGCAGGACGCCCAGCAGCCGGCGCATCTCGGCGAGCGCCTGACGGCCCGTGGAGGAGATCGTCTCCAGGGCCTGCCGGGCCTGGTCCGGTGCGGCGTCCAGCACGTAGGCGGCACCGTCGGCCTGGACGACCATCACCGATACGTTGTGTGCGACGACGTCGTGGAGCTCGCGCGCGATCCGGGCGCGCTCGGCGGCGACAGCCACCTTCGACTGGGCCTCGCGCTCCTTCTCCAGCCGGCGGGCACGCTCCTCGAGCTGGGCGAAGTAGGCGCGGCGGGTGCGCAGGGAGTCGCCGAGCACCCAGGCGAGGACGAACGGAACGGTCATGACGACCGTGAAGAAGATCTTCGCGCCCGCGCTCATACTCGGCTCGGGCCAACGGATCTGGGCGAGCGTCGCGGCGCACAGACCGCCGGCGAGCGCGAGGTGGGAGGCCCAGCGCGGTCCGTCGTGCGCGGCGACGGTGTAGATGAGCACGAGCATCGCGAAGTCCGCCGGGTTCGGCCCCACGTCCAGCGCAAGCTGCGCGACGCCGATCCCGGCCACCAGCAGCAGCATCTTCTCCGGCGCGCGGCGGCGCAGCGCGACGGCCAGGCAGAGGAGGAGTACGACGAGGGCGGGTGCGATGCGCGGCTCGGCCCCGACGTGCTCCTGGAAGACCCACAGCATGGAGAACCCGAAGAGCATCACGGCCCAGAAGCCGTCGACGCCCGTCGGGTGCCTGCGGAGAAAATCATAGAGGCGCTGCACGTAACCCAGCGTAGGCACGTGCGAAAGGCGCCCGGGTCAACCGGAGGGTCGATCCGGCCCGCGGACGCCTACTCCGCAAGGTGGAGACCGGTGCACGCTCCCCGAGGTGGAGACTGGGGCGCGTGACGTACCCAGCGACGAACGAGGCGGAGGACGCGGAAGGCACGCAGTGGGTCCCCTGGCGGGAGGCCACGGAACGCGCGCTGTACGGTCCGCGGGGCTTCTACCGGAGGCCGGAGGGACCCGCAGGGCACTTCCGCACCTCCGTGCACGCGTCCCCGCTGTACGCCGCCGCTGTGGCGCGGCTGCTGCGGGAGACGGCGGAGGGCCTGCCGACGCGGGTCGCGGAGGTCTCGCTGGTCGACGTCGGCGCCGGACGCGGGGAACTGCTGACCGGGGTGCTGGCGGCGCTGCCGGACGGCTTCCCGGTGCGGGCCTACGCCGTCGAGCGGGCCGTTCGTCCGGCGGGGCTCGACCCTCGGATCGAGTGGGTCGAGCGGCCGCCGTCCGGGGTCTCCGGGCTGCTGTTCGCGAACGAGTGGCTGGACAACGTCCCGGTGGACGTCGCCGAGGCGGACGACGCGGGCGTCCGCCGCTACGTGCTGGTCAGGGCTGACGGCGAGGAACGCCTCGGGGACCCGGTCGCCGGGGCCGACGCGGCCTGGCTGGACCGCTGGTGGCCGAACACCGGTCCGGGCACGCGGGCCGAGATCGGGCGGCCGCGCGACGAGGCCTGGGCTGCGGCGGTCGCGGGGCTGGACGCGGGACTCGCGGTCGCCGTGGACTACGCCCACCGCGCGGGCGACCGTCCGCCCTTCGGGACGCTGACCGGGTTCAGCGGCGGGCGCGAGGTACGTCCCGTTCCGGACGGCGGCTGCGACATCACGGCGCACGTGGCCCTCGACGCCTGCGCCGGTCCCGGGGCCGAGCTGGTGAGCCAGCGCGAGGCCCTGCGCCGTCTCGGCGTCTCCGGCTCCCGGCCGCCGCTGGCCCTGGCCTCGTCCGATCCCACGGCCTACGTCCGCGCCCTGGCCTCCGCGGGAGAGGCCGCCGAGCTCACCGCCCGGGGCGGCCTCGGCGACTTCACCTGGCTCCTCCAGCCGGTCCCGGCCTGCTGAGGCACGGTCGGCGCGCACGGCGAAGGCCCTTCCGGCGATCGGGCCGGACACCGCGGCCGGAGTCCGCGCGCACGGCGGCGGCGCGTGCGCGGGCCGCGGATCGACCACGCATGGCACCGGCGCCGTCCCGACCCGTGCGGCTCACACCGAACCGCCTCTCGCTCCCGGCCCCCGGCCCCCGGCCGCTGAGGACAGCACTCATACGCGGGCGGGCACACGGCGAGCGCGGCGGGGGCCGTGGCGCAGGCGCGCAGGCGTCGGGCAACGACACGCCACCGCCACAGGCGCGCAGGCGTCGGACAACGACACGCCACCGCCACAGGCGCGCAGGCGTCGGACAACGACACGCCACCGCCACAGGTGCCCGACAACTCACGCGCTTCCCACACGGATCCGCCGAGGTCCGGAACCGGATCTCGGCCATGCCCCGGCTTCCTGCCCCCACGGTTCGAACGCCGCCCGGACGGGTGGGTGCGGCCTCTCGCGCCTGACGGTTCGAGGCCAGGGCGGGCCGGCCCCTCCTACCGGACGGACAGGCGAGCGGGCGCGAACCGCTCGGACCGGGCCCCGCCGGTGGCCGGACCGGGCTCCCGCCGGCGGACCGGCCGCATGCCCGTCCGGTCCGCGGGCGGGGCTCCGTACCACTCGCCCACGCGAGGGATACTGTCGCCCATGACGGAGACGACGATCGGCATCGGCGGCGCGGCGGAGAGCACCGACATGGTGCTGAACATCGGACCGCAGCATCCCTCGACGCACGGCGTGCTGCGCCTCCGTCTCGTCCTGGACGGGGAGCGCATCGAGCGCGCGGAGCCGGTGATCGGCTATATGCACCGGGGGGCGGAGAAGCTCTTCGAGGCGCGTGACTACCGGCAGATCGTCATGCTGGCCAACCGCCACGACTGGCTGTCCGCGTTCTCGAACGAGCTGGGCGTCGTGATGGCCGTCGAGCGCATGCTCGGCATGGAGGTCCCGGAGCGCGCCGTATGGCTGCGCACGCTCCTCGCGGAGCTGAACCGGGTGCTCAACCACCTCATGTTCCTGGGGTCGTATCCCCTCGAACTCGGCGGAATCACCGCGATCTTCCACGCCTTCCGCGAGCGGGAGGACCTCCAGCACGTGATGGAGGAGATCTCCGGCGGCCGGATGCACTACATGTTCAACCGCGTCGGCGGACTCAAGGAGGACCTGCCCGCGGGCTGGACCGGCCGGGCGAGGAGCGCGATCGCCGAGGTCCGTTCGCGGATGGACGTCTACGACCGGCTCGTCCTCGGTAACGAGATCTTCCGCGGCCGTACCCGAGGGGTCGGTGTGATGACGGGGCGGACGGCGCACGCCTACGGCGTCTCCGGCCCCATCGCCCGTGCCTCCGGCGTCGACTTCGATCTTCGCCGCGACGAGCCGTACCTGGCCTACGGCGAACTCCAGGAGACGCTGAAGGTGGTCACCCGCACCGAGGGCGACTGCCTGGCCCGTTTCGAGTGCCTGCTGTGGCAGGTGCACAACTCGCTGGAGTTGGCGGACGCCTGCCTGGACCGGCTCGCGCAGCTGCCGCCGGGACCGGTCAACCAGCGGCTGCCGAAGGTGCTCAAGGCACCCGAGGGCCACACGTACGCCTGGACCGAGAACCCGCTCGGCATCAACGGCTACTACCTGGTGTCCAAGGGGGAGAAGACCCCGTACCGCCTCAAGCTCCGCTCGGCGTCGTACAACAACATCCAGGCGCTCACCGAACTGCTGCCCGGCACCCTGGTCGCGGACATGGTCGCGATCCTGGGATCGATGTTCTTCGTGGTCGGGGACATCGACAAGTAGGCGGAGCAGAGCGAGGCCGGGCGAGCGGGCGAGTTCGGCGCGGACGGCCGAAGGGGCGGAGCCGAAGCAGACCCCCGGGACCGGCGCACGGAGCGGTTCGGCGGGGAGCCGCAGGCGCGGGTCCGATGCCGGGACCGGACCGACGCGACCCGTCGCCGGGCGGCGGCGGGGCGCGACCGGGCCACGGCGGCACGGGCGCGGCATCCGGTTCCGGACGGCGAACGGCCCGCGGGGCGCTGACACCACGAACGCCGGGCAGCATGAGCCGCCCGGCGTTTCCGCAGCCGGGGCCGCGCGGCGGCGCGGCCCGCGCCGGATCAGGAGATCGCGCTGCGCAGCTGCGCGACGTCGAGCTGCTCCGTCTCGTCGTGCGCGGTCAGATCGATGACTTGGCCCACGGCGCGTTCATCGGTGCGCCTGCTCTGGGCCAGGGCCTCCTCGCCCACCACGTCGGCGAGATCCTCGTCCTGGACGGAGGCGAGCTGAGCGGGTTCGAGGGCCGCGACGGGCCTCTTCCGGCTGCCGCCTCCTGCGGTCACGGCCGGTCCGGTGGACCCGGCGGCTTCCGCGCCCTGTGCGCCGTCCTCCGGGGCCTTCGCCCCCTGGGTGCCGAAGAAGTCGAAACCGCCCTGCGGGCGCGCGGGCCGGCGTTGCCCGGAGTAGGGGACTATCGCCGAGGCGACCGGCACGCGCGCAGCGGAGACGGCGGACGACGGGCGGGCGTGCTGTGCTCCCCCGGCGGCCGCCGCGTGCTTCCCCTGCGGCTCGTCCGCCTCTCGGGCGCGCTCGGCGATGTCGCGCCTGCGGGCCTCCTCGACGGTGCGCCTGGCCTGTTGCTCGGCGGCCCGGCGCGGCAGGTCCTCCAGCGCCTTGGCCGCACGCAGGTACGCCGACGGTGTCGGCGTGGAGCCCGCCGCGGGAAGCTCCTTGGGCGAGCCCGCCTCGATCGCGAGCTGCCTGCGTCCCTCGAGCGCGCTGGCGCGCTCCGTCTCCGCGTTCGCGTACCGGCGGAGCAGGGCGGCGTGCTCATTGCGCAGTCCGGCCAGCTCGACCCGCTTGGCGCGCAGCTTGGCGTCGAGCCTGGTCCGCAGTTCGCGGGACTCGTCGAGATCGGCTTCCAGCTCGGCGATGCGCTCCTCCGTCTTCCACGCGTCACTGGCGCGGAGACGGGTGAGTTCGGCGACGCGGCGGCCCGCGTACCGGTCCCAACTGCGCATGAGGACCGCGCCGGTGACCGCCGCGGCGGCGGCCGCCGCGACCAGGGTGCGGAGCAGGACCGGATCGGAGAGCAGCCAGGCGCCCAAAGCACAAAGGACCGAAGCTCCGGCGACCGCGGAGGGCGGCAGGAGCCTGTGCAGAGGTGGGGAATGGCGGTGGCGTCCACGTGGCATGGCCTGAAATTTACCGTGCGTAGGTGACGATTGGGGGGTCAGCCCGGCAATCTCTTCGCATCGGGAACATCTCGCTTTCGACGTGCCGTGCTTACCTCTTCTTCCACGCCCCGTGCCCGGCTCGCTGCGCTCCTTCGGACGCCCGTCGCCCGCGGCCATTGGCTGTCACGCAATCCCCGGCAGGCGCACGACGACAGCCACGGCACCTCACCGCGTTGCCGAACCGCCCGAACAACCCCGCGGTGACGGCGACTCCGGGCCGTGCGACGCACCGCGTCCGACGCCGCACGCCGGTCCCCCGGGGATTGCGCGGACGGCCCTCACAGCAGGCCCTTGGACGTCAGGTACTCCTTCGCCACGTCCTGCGGCCTGGCCCGCTCGGCGTCCACCTTCCGGTTCAGCTCGACCAGGTCCTCGGTCGTCAGCGCGCGGGTGAGTCTGCCGAGCGCGTCGGCTATCTCCTGCGATCCGGCGTCCTTCGCGTTGACGAGGGGCAGCACGTTGTCGGCGTTCTGGAGCTTCTTGTCGTCCTCCAGCAGCACCAGCCCGAAGCTCTCCAGCGTGGCGTCGGTCGTGGTGGTGAGGACCAGCTGGTCCTCACCGTCCTTGACCGCCTGCTTGGCCTGCGGGGTGCCGACGCCCTTCGGGTCGACACCCGCCACGTCGATTCCGTACGTCTTCTTCAGACCCGGCGCGCAGAACGGGCGCACCTCGCACTCGTCACCGGCCGCGATCTTGACCTTGATCTTCGACCTGCCGAGATCGGAAAGGGACTTGAGCTTGTTCTTCTCGGCGAATTCCCTGCTCACCGCGAACGCGTTCTGGTCGACCGCGTCCCCGGGGGGCAGCACCTTCAGCCCGCGAGGGGTCGCGAGCTTCTCCAGAGCGGCCACGGTGGCGGCGACGTCGCTCGACGCGACGGGCTTCTCCTCGGGTGCCTTCGGGCCGTTCGCCTTGGCGTTGAGGAATTCGGCGATCGTGGCCGCGTATTCCGGTACGACGTCGATTTCGCCCTTCTCCAGGGACGGTTCGTACAGCTCGCGGTTCTTCACCGTGGTGACGGAGGCGTCGTATCCGGCGTCGCGCAGCACCTGGGCGTAGAGCTCGGCGAGCACCTTCGACTCGGTGAAGGCCGCCGCCCCCACGACGAGGGCGCCCCTGCCACCGACCGCGCCGTCCGACGCTCCGGAGCCGCCCTTCTCCTGCTCCAGGCTGTCACCGCCGCAGGCCGCGAGCGGGCCCAGCAGGGCCACGGTGCCCAGTACCGCTCCCGCGAGGCGCGAGGTCTTGCTCATGAGGTTCACCATCCAAGGGAGTGAGTGGTCACACGGTCTTCCGGAGCGGACTGAACAATCGGTCCAGCGCCACGAGCACGGCCTCCACGAGGAGGGCGAGCAGGGCCACGAGCAGGGCGCCCGCGACCACTTGCGGAGTGTCGTACGTGTTGAAACCGGCCGTGATGATGCGGCCGAGGCCGCCCTGTCCGACCATCGCCGCGATCGTCGCGGTGGCGACGACCTGGACCGCTGCGGACCGCAGCCCGGTCATGACCATCGGATACGCAAGGGGCAGCTCGACCCGGACGAAGAGTTGCCCGCCGGACATGCCCATGCCTCGCGCGGCCTCGACGACCGCCCGGTCGACCTGCCGCATGCCCACATAGGCGTTGGTGAGCAGGGGCGGCACGGCGAACAGCACCAGGGCGATGATCGTCGGGACGTATCCGGCGCTGCGCAGCGGTGTGACCATGAACAGCGCGAGCACCGCGAAGACGGGCACGGCCCGGCCGGCGTTCGACAGGTTCACGGCCAGCGCGCCACCACGGCCGACATGTCCCAGAAACAGTGCGACGGGCAGGGCGACGGCACAGGCCAGGGCCATGGCGACGCCGCTGACGTACAGATGCTCGCCCAGCCGGTGCCAGGCTCCGCCCTCCCCCGACCAGTTGGCACCGGTGCCGAGCCATGTCCAGGTCCTGGCCAGTACGTCCATCAGTGGGCCCCCCGCGTCCCCGCGGCGCGTATTCGGGTCCAGGGCGTGAGCAGCCTCTGCACGCCGAGCAGCAGCAGGTCCGCGGTGATCGCGAGGAGTACGCAGAGCACGGACGCGGTCAGCACCTGCGCCTTGAAGAAGCTGGGCAGCGCGTCCTCGATGAGATTGCCGAGGCCGCCGCGGCCGACGATCGAGCCGACGGTGGTGAGAGCGACCGTCGAGACCGTCGCGATCCGCAGGCCCGCCATCAGTGCGGGCAGGGCCAAGGGGAGCTCGACCTCCCAGAGCAGCCTGGCCGGGCCGTAGCCCATGCCCCGGGCGGCCTCCCGGGCCTCCGCGGGAACCGCCTCCAGCCCCGCCACCGTGTTCCGCACCAGGATCGTCAGCGAGTACAGCACCAGGCCCGTGACCACCAGGGCCGCCGAGAGGCCGAAGAAGGGCAGCAGCAGCGAGAACATGGCCAGCGACGGGATGGTGTAGAGCACGGTCGTCAGCCCGAGGACGGGGCCGGCGAACCGGGGCCGGCTGCGCGCCAGGAGCGCCAGCGGGAAGGAGACGGCGAGTCCGATCGCGACCGAGGCGGCCGTGATCCCGACATGCTGCACCGTCGCGTCGATCAACTCCTGGCTGCGGGAGCGCAGGTACTCGCCGCAGATCCAGTCGTTCGTGACCAGGCAGCCTCGGCCCGCCATGGTCCACCCCCGTCCTCGCGTCCGGCCTGTTCGACCGGTTGCCGAACGGAATCCGACCCTAACCCCCGTCACCGACAATCGCCGAGGCGCTTCGCCTTCCGGCGACACCGCCTTCACACAAGGCCCGCCGTCACCCGTCACAATGGGGAACCATGATCCGATTCGAGCAGGTGACCAAGCGCTACCCGGACGGCACCACCGCGGTGGACGACCTCTCCTTCGAGGTCGCCGCGGGTGAACTGGTCACGCTCGTGGGACCGTCCGGCTGCGGCAAGACGACCACCATGAAGATGGTCAACCGCCTCATCGAGCCGACCGAGGGCCGGATATTCCTGGACGGTGAGGACATATCCACCATCGATCCCGTCCAACTGCGGCGCCGGATCGGCTATGTCATCCAGCAGGTGGGCCTCTTCCCGCACAAGACGGTCCTGGAGAACACCGCGACCGTGCCCCACCTCCTCGGCTGGAAGCGCGCGAAGGGCCGTGAACGCGCCGCCGAACTCCTCGATCTCGTCGGCCTCGACCCCCGCGTGTACGGCGACCGCTACCCCGAGCAGCTCTCGGGCGGCCAGCGCCAGCGCGTGGGCGTGGCCCGGGCCCTGGCGGCCGATCCGCCGGTGCTGCTGATGGACGAGCCGTTCGGCGCCGTCGACCCGGTGGTGCGGGAGCGTCTGCAGAGCGAGTTCCTCAAGCTGCAGGCCGCCGTCCGCAAGACGGTGCTCTTCGTCACCCATGACATCGAGGAGGCCGTCCGGCTCGGCGACCGCATCGCCGTCTACGGCCAGGGCCGGATCGAGCAGTTCGGCGCCCCGGCCGCCGTACTGGGGGCACCGGCGAACCGGTACGTGGCGGATTTCGTCGGCGCCGACCGGGGCCTCAAGCGGCTGTCCGTCACCCCCGTCGAGGAGGGCGATCTCGAGCAGCCGCCCGTGGTCCGTCTCGACGACCCGCTGCCCCGCACACTGGACGCGCCCTGGGCGGTCGTCCTGGACCCCGGTGGCGATCTGCACGGCTGGATCTCCGCCGAGCACGCCGGCCGCACCGGCACCGTACGGGAGCACGCGCGCCGCATGGACGCCTGGCTGCCCGTCGGCGCCTCCCTGAAGCAGGCGTTCTCCACGATGCTGCAGCACGACGCGGGGTGGATCGCGGTCGTCGACGAGGAGGAGAAGGGACGTTTCCTCGGGGTGCTGACCCCGGGACGCCTGCACGAGGCCCTGCGCCGCTCCATCGACGCGGACGCCCAGGACGTACCGCGCACCACGGTGGACATCGAC
Source organism: Streptomyces sp. NPDC049887 (assembly GCF_040656535.1). NCBI lineage: Bacteria > Bacillati > Actinomycetota > Actinomycetes > Kitasatosporales > Streptomycetaceae > Streptomyces > Streptomyces sp. NPDC049887. Next base: position 61,148 of record NZ_JBFAMM010000010.1, read on the forward strand.
ACGGTGCCGTCCGGCTGAACCGCCCGGGGCCGGGCTCAGGCGCGGGGGCCGTGCGTCACGCCGCCGTGAGCCGACCGCTCATCCACACCAGCGCCGGCGGGATCTCACGGCGCCAGGTGTTGAAGTTGTGCCCGCCGCTGTCCAACGTGATCGACGAGACGCGGGCGGGCGCCTTCACCTTCCCGATGAAGTCCCGCGTCCCCTCGAGGTTCCCCTCGCCCTGCTCGGACGTGGTCACCAGGAACGAGGAGGCGCCCTGCGGCCGGTGGTCCAGGCTCCACAACAGGTTCGCGCGCTTGCGCTCGTGCTGGTTCCCGTGGAAGAGGTCGCCGGTCGTCGGATCCTCCGCGGCCTTGTAGTACGCGGAGAGTCCGGCTCCGGCCGCGAACCGCTCGGGGTGGTGGAGCGCTATCTTCAGCGCGCAGTACCCACCCGTCGAGTTGCCCATGATGCCCCAGTTGCGGGGGTTTGTTCCGACCCGGTAGGTCTCCGACACGGCCGCCGGCACGTCCTTGGCGAAGAACGTCTCCGTCTGCGGCCCGTCCGGGACGTCGACGCACTCGGTGTCCCTCGGTGGCGCCACCGTCGGCCGGAGCATCACCAGGATCATCGGCTGCATGCGTCCCTCGCGGGCCTGCATGAACGCCGTTCTCGGGTACTTGAGGCCCTTGAGCAGGTTCTCCGCGGTGCCCGGGTAGCCGGTCAGCACGACGCTCACGGGAAAGGTCCTCTTCGCATGGGCGGGCTGGAAGTACTCGGGGGGCAGGTACACGTACGCCGGGCTGTCGATCCCCGACCTCTCGCCCACGATCACGACCTTCTGGATCTGACCGCCCGTCTCCGGTCGCGCGCTCCCCGGGACGTCCAGCTTCTGCTTGCCGACCACCTTCACCGTCCTGCTGCTCGCCGAGTGGTCCACGACCACGCCCATCTCCTGCTCCTGGCCGAGGAGATCGGCCCAGGAGCCGTAGAAGAGGAAGGACTTGTTCGCCGCCAGGCCCACCGCGGCGAAGAGCGCGACCTGGGTCGCCAGCAGCATCCCCACCCGGCCGAGGACCGCGCGCCGGCTTCGGCGGGAGAGCCGTGGCCACAGCCAGATCGTCGCGGCGAAGAGAGCCACGGCGGCCAGAACGGCCAGCGCCAGAACCTTGTTACTGGTGAGACCCATGAGGCGATCGAGCTTCTTCCGTGAGAATTTCCTGAGAGTCAATGAACCCGCCGCCCGGAAGTGCCGTCCTAGAGAGCGCAAATTGTCCGGGCCGAATGTTCTGCGGCCGCGGATTCCACGATCTCTCCCGAGAGCCTCAGGAAGCGATGTCTGTCACCATAGATGGGGATAAGTCGGGCTTGGTTCCGGAACGCGTACGCCGGATCCTCCGCGGCCCGCGCGCCGAATCCGTTCCTGCGCTGGTCGGCACGGCCTGCACCTTCATCGGCCTGATCGACATCGCCGCCGGAGTGTTCCCGCGCTTCCGGCACAGCCGGATGCACGCCCTCGCCGAGGTACTCCCCGGCGCCCTGGGCCCGTTCGCCGCCGCGCTGTCGCTCAGCGCCGGCGTCCTGCTGCTTCTCCTCGCGCACGGGCTCAAGCGGCACAAGCGCCGCGCCTGGCGGGCCGCGGTGATCCTGCTGCCCGCCGGCGCAGTCGCCCAGTTCGTCTACCGCCACTCGGTCATCGGGGTCCTGCTGTCGCTGGCGCTGCTGGCCCTCCTGGTGCGCCACCGGGGCGAGTTCGCCGCCCTGCCCGACCCGCGCAGCCGGTGGAAGGCGCTGGCCAACTTCGTCCTGATGGGCGCCGGTTCGATCGGCCTCGGCCTGGTCGTCGTCAGCGCCCACCCGGGCAAGGTCATCGGCAGCCCCAGCCTCACCGACCGTCTCGAGCACGTCCTGTTCGGACTGTTCGGCTTCGAAGGGCCGGTCGGGTACGAGAGCGGCGTCGACTGGACCGTCGGCTACTCGCTCGGCGCGCTCGGCCTGATCACCGCCGTGACCACGATCTACCTGGCCTTCCGCCCCGAGCACCCGGCCGCCACCCTCACAGCGGACGACGAGACCAGGCTCCGCGAGCTGCTGGACAAGCACGGCGGCCGCGACTCCCTCGGCCACTTCGCGCTCCGTCGCGACAAGGGCGTCGTCTTCTCCCCCAGCGGCAAGGCGGCCGTCACCTACCGCGTCGTCTCCGGCGTCATGCTCGCCAGCGGCGACCCGATCGGCGACGTCGAGGCATGGCCGGGCGCCATCGAGCGCTTCATGGACGAGGCCAAGGCCCACTCCTGGACCCCGGCCGTCATGGGGTGTTCGGAGACCGGCGGCCAGGTGTGGACCCGCGAGACCGGCCTCGACGCCCTGGAACTCGGCGACGAGGCGGTGGTGGACGTCCCGGATTTCTCGCTCACCGGGCGCGCCATGCGGAACGTGCGCCAGATGGTGAAGCGCATCGAGCGCAACGGCTACGAGACCCGCGTCCGCCGCGTGCGTGACCTCTCCGACGGCGAGCTGGAGCGGATACGCCGGGCCGCGGACGACTGGCGCGGCACCGACACCGAGCGCGGCTTCTCCATGGCCCTCGGCAGGATCGGCGACCCCTCGGACGGCAACAGCGTGATCGCCACCGCGCACAAGGCCGACGACGGCGAGCCGGGGCCGTACGGCGACCTGAAGGCCGTACTCCACTTCGTTCCGTGGGGTGCGGACGGCATGTCCCTGGACCTGATGCGCCGCGACCGGTCGGCCGATCCCGGCATGAACGAGCTGCTGATCGTCGCCGCCCTGCAGGCCTCCCCGAGGCTCGGCATCGCCCGGGTCTCGCTGAACTTCGCGATGTTCCGCTCGGCGCTCGCCCGTGGTGAGCAGCTGGGCGCGGGACCGGTCCTGCGGGTCTGGCGGGGGCTGCTGGTCTTCCTCTCCCGCTGGTTCCAGATCGAGTCGCTGTACAAGTTCAACGCCAAGTTCCGGCCGCGCTGGGAGCCGCGCTTCGTGGTCTTCCGCAAGACCCGCGACCTGCCCCGGATCGGATTCGCCGCCATGCAGGCGGAGGGCTTCGTGACGCTGGCCGTGCCGCGCCCGTTCCGCCGCCGTACGGCCCGCTCACCCCGTCCCTGCGCCCACATCCGCCCGGCCACCACCGGCGAGCACGAGATGCGCGCGGCGTAGCGGGACCGCACCGGAGGGGCGACGGCACGGACGGGCCGCGTCCGGGCCCAGTGCCGCTCATCGGCCACCGTTCGCCCCGTCGCGACGCCCGGCACGGCGACTCGCCGCGCCGCCGATCGACCGGACAGGCCCGCCGCGAGGCCGATCCGGCGCCCGGCGGTCCTTCCCCTCGACCGGAGGGCCGGGGGAACCCCACGGACCGGACGCCGCTGCTCGACGGGCAAACCCGGCCCGGGTGCGGCACTAGGCTGGTCGTATGAGTACGTTGCGCGGACGGGGCACGGTCACGGGCCTGCCGGAGTGGGACCGCTGTGCGGTCATGGGGGTCGTCAACGTGACCCCCGACTCCTTCTCCGACGGGGGCCGCTGGTTCGACACCACGGCCGCCGTCAAGCACGGCCTCGACCTCGTCGCGGAGGGCGCCGACCTGGTGGACGTCGGCGGTGAGTCCACCCGCCCCGGCGCCTCCCGCGTCGACGAGGAGGAGGAGCTGCGGCGGGTGCTCCCCGTCGTGCGGGGCCTGGCCGGTGAGGGCGTCACCGTCTCCGTCGACACCATGCGCGCGTCGGTGGCCGCCCAGGCGGTCGCGGCCGGCGCCGTCCTCGTCAACGACGTCTCCGGGGGGCTCGCCGACCCGCAGATGATCCCGGCCGTCGCCGCCGCGGAGGTGCCCTTCGTGGTCATGCACTGGCGCGGCTTCAGCGAGGACATGAACAACCGGGCCGTGTACGGGGACGTCGTCGCCGAGGTCGCCGCGGAACTGCGCGAGCGGATCGACGCCGTGGTCTCGCGCGGTGTCGCCACCGAACGGATCATCGTCGACCCGGGCCTCGGCTTCGCCAAGCAGGCCGCGCACGACCTCGCGCTCGTCGCACACCTGCCCGAGCTGCGCGCCCTGGGCCGGCCGCTGCTCGTCGCGGCCTCCCGCAAGCGGTTCCTCGGCCACGTCCTGGCCCACGGCGCCGCGCCCCCGCCGCCCGCACGCGAGCGGGACGCCGCCACCGCCGCGGTCTCCGCGATCGCCGCCCACGAGGGCGCCTGGGCGGTCCGGGTCCACGAGGTGCGGGCCACGGCGGACGCCGTTCGGGTCGCGCGGGCGGTCGAGGGAGCCCGGTGACCCCGCGTACCGACGTCGAGAACGTGGAAGCGGCGAACACCGCCTTCTACGAGGCCATGGAACGGGGCGACTTCGAGGAGATCTCCGGCCTCTGGCTGGACGGCGGAGAGGCCGAGGACATCTCCTGCGTGCACCCGGGCTGGCCGGTCCTCTCGGGGCGGGGCGAGGTGCTGCGCTCGTACGCCCTGATCATGGCGAACACCGAGTACATCCAGTTCTTCCTCACCGACGTGCGGGTCAGCGTGTCCGGCGACACCGCCGTCGTCACCTGCACCGAGAACATCCTCAGCGGCGGCCCCGCGGAGGAGGCCGGCGAGCTCGGCCCCCTCGTCGGCCAGCTGGTCGTGGCCACCAATGTGTTCCGCCGCACACCCGACGGGTGGAGAATCTGGTCACATCACGGTTCGCCCGTTCTGGCGGAATCGGACGACGAGGAGAACGGCGAATCCACCCCGTGAGTGGGTAAACCCGCTCGTGGGAGGTTCGTTTCCGCGGCTGCGGGGTAGGCGCCGCCACCAGCCGGTGACGGTTCCGTCCACGGCCCCGTGGGCAGGTCGTGTCCGAGCCCGCAGGTAGATTCGAATCCGTGCACTGCTGCCGCCCGCACGCGGCCGTGTGCGCGCCGGACTACGACAGCAGGAGTGATTCGCGTGGATCGTGTCGCGCTGCGCGGCCTGAGGGCCCGCGGGCACCACGGCGTCTTCCCCCGGGAGCGCGAGGAGGGTCAGACCTTCATCGTGGACCTGGTGCTCGGCCTCGACACCCGTCCCGCGGCGGCCGACGACGACCTGGCGAAGACCGTGCACTACGGAGTGGTGGCGGAGGAGGTCGTCGATGTGGTCCAGGGGGAGCCCGTGGACCTGATCGAGACGCTGGCGGAGCGCATCGCCCAGCGGTGCCTCAAGCACGCGGGCGTCCAGGAGGTCGAGGTCGTCGTGCACAAGCCGGACGCCCCGATCACCGTCCCGTTCGACGATGTCACCATCACGATCACCCGGAGCCGTGCATGAGCGACCCCACCGTGCAGCCCGTGCCCACCGCCGTCGTCGAGCAGGTCGACGCGGCCGACATCACCCTGTCCAACCCCAAACGGGCGGTGATCGCGCTCGGCTCCAACCTCGGCAACCGGCTGGAGACGATCCAGGGCGCCATCGATCTGCTGGAGGACACCCCCGGCATCCGGGTCAAGGCCGTCTCCCCCGTGTACGAGACGGAGCCGTGGGGCGTCGAGCCGGGCACACAGCCGTCGTACTTCAACGCGGTGGTGCTCGTGAAGACCACGCTGCCGCCCGGCTCCCTGCTGGAGCGCGGCCAGGCGATCGAGGAGGCCTTCGACCGGGTGCGCGAGGAGCGCTGGGGCCCGCGCACGATCGACGTCGACATCGTGGCGTACGCGGACGTGGTCTCGGACGATCCGCTCCTCACCCTCCCGCACCCGCGTGCGCACGAGCGGGCCTTCGTCCTCGCCCCGTGGCACGACGTGGAGCCCGAGGCCCAGCTGCCGGGCCTGGGCGGGATCGCGGAGCTGCTGGCCGGCGTGGGCCGGACGGGTGTCGCTCCCCGTGCGGACCTGGAACTCCGCCTGCCCGAGTAGTCGTTACGCTCTTCAGGGTCTCCGGCACCAAGACGAAGGACACAGGGGCGCGCGGTGAAGCAACTACGGCTTGGGGTACTGGCCGGGCTGTTCGTGGTGGCCGGAGTGCTGTCGTGGGGCGGCGCCCGGCTGTGGGACTCGGTGGGCACGCTGCCGAGCGTCCCGCTGGCCGCGCCGATCGTGCTGGCGGCGATCGCCGCGATCCTCCTGGCGACCGCGCTGTCGCTGCGCGCCCGGCTGCGGGCCCAGCGGGAGCGCCGGCCCGGAGCGAAGGGCGTCGAGCCGCTGATGGCCGCCCGCGCGGTCGTCTTCGGTCAGGCGAGCGCCCTGGTGGCGGCGCTCGTCAGCGGGGTGTACGGCGGCGTGGGCGTCTTCCTGCTCGGCTCTCTGGACGTCCCGGCCCGGCGCGACCAGGCGATCTACGCGGGCTTCGCGGTCCTGGCGGGCATCGCGGTGATCGCTGCGGGGCTCTTCCTGGAGCGGGTCTGCAAGCTCCCGGAGGACGAGGACGACGGCACCGGCCAGGTACCGGCTCGCTGATCCGGCCTGCTGACGACGAAGCACCCCCGGCAAGTCGGGGGTGCTTCGTCGTCATGGCGTGCGCACGGCGCCCGCGCACCGGCCGGGGCGGACGGCGAGCCGCCCGCGGCCCTGCGGCTGAGGACGGACTCAGCGCGCCATGATCAGGCTCATCGCCTCGTTGCGGGTGGCGACGTCGCGAAGCTGGCCGCGAACCGCCGAGGTGATCGTCTTGGCCCCGGGCTTGCGGATGCCGCGCATCGACATGCACATGTGCTCGCACTCGATGACCACGATCACCCCGCGCGGCTCCAGGATCTCCATCAGGGAGTCGGCGATCTGCGTGGTCAGGCGCTCCTGCACCTGGGGGCGGCGGGCGAAGACGTCGACGAGGCGGGCGAGCTTGGAAAGGCCGGTGATCTTGCCCGTGGTCGACGGGATGTAGCCGACGTGGGCCACACCCCGGAACGGCACCAGGTGATGCTCGCAGCAGCTCACCAGCTCGATGTCCTTGACCAGGACCATCTCGTCGTGGCCGAGGTCGAACGTGGTGGTGAGCACGTCCTCCGGCTGCTGCCACAGTCCCGCGAATATCTCCTTGTACGCCCGCGCCACCCGCCCCGGGGTCTCCTTGAGACCCTCGCGGTCCGGGTCCTCTCCGACTGCGATGAGGAGCTCGCGTACGGCGTTCTCGGCGCGCTTCTCGTCGAACTCGCCGATCGTGCCCTCGCCGTCCAGCGTCACCGGGTCGGTCATCTGTGCCTCGTTCCTGTGCTCTGCCGTGGCGCGAAAACGCCGCACTTCCCAGGCTAGAACCTGGGAAGTGCGGCGTTCATTCCGGTCCGGCGGTCATCGCCGATGCATCACGCCTGGTCAGGCGTCCGGACGCTCATCCTTGACCGCTTCCTTGGGGGCCTTGGTGACGTCGGTCACCGTCGGGGCGGAGGTCCCGTTGGCTCCGTTGGTGAGCGCGAGCTCCTTCGGCGACAGCACCGGCGGACGGGTGGAAGGCGTGCGGCGGGAGGAACCGGTCCACGCCGGACGGGCCGGGCGCTTCACGATCGGGGCGAAGATCTCGGCGATCTCCTCCTTGCCGAGGGTCTCCTTCTCCAGCAGCGCGAGGACGAGGTTGTCGAGGACGTCGCGGTTCTCGACCAGGATCTCCCAGGCCTCGTTGTGCGCGGCCTCGATGAGCTTCTTGACCTCCTCGTCGACCAGCGCGGCGACCTCTTCCGAGTAGTCGCGCTGGTGTGCCATCTCACGGCCCAGGAACGGCTCCGTGTTGTCGCCGCCGAACTTGATCGCGCCGAGACGCTCGGTCATGCCGTACTGCGTGACCATGGCGCGGGCCGTGGCCGTGGCCTTCTCGATGTCGTTCGCCGCGCCCGTGGTCGGGTCGTGGAAGACGAGCTCCTCGGCCGCGCGGCCACCCAGCATGTACGCCAGCTGGTCGAGCATCTCGTTGCGCGTGGTCGAGTACTTGTCCTCGTCCGGGAGCACCATCGTGTAGCCGAGGGCCCTGCCGCGGGACAGGATCGTGATCTTGTGGACCGGGTCGGAGTTCGGGGAGGCCGCCGCGACCAGGGCGTGTCCGCCCTCGTGGTACGCGGTGATCTTCTTCTCCTTGTCGGACATGATCCGGGTCCGCTTCTGCGGGCCCGCGACGACGCGGTCGATCGCCTCGTCCAGGAAGTGGTTGTCGATCAGCTTCTTGTCACTGCGGGCCGTCAGCAGGGCGGCCTCGTTCAGCACGTTCGACAGATCGGCACCGGTGAAGCCGGGGGTGCGGCGGGCGACGGCCGAGAGGTCGACGTCCGGGGCGACCGGCTTGCCCTTCTGGTGGACCTTGAGGATCTCCAGACGGCCCTGCATGTCCGGGCGGTCGACGGCGATCTGCCGGTCGAAGCGGCCCGGGCGGAGCAGCGCCGGGTCGAGGATGTCCGGCCGGTTGGTGGCGGCGATCAGGATCACGCCGCCCTTCACATCGAAGCCGTCCATCTCGACGAGGAGCTGGTTGAGGGTCTGCTCGCGCTCGTCGTGGCCGCCGCCGAGGCCGGCGCCGCGGTGGCGACCCACCGCGTCGATCTCGTCGACGAACACGATCGCCGGGGCGTTCGCCTTGGCCTGCTCGAAGAGGTCGCGGACCCGGGAGGCACCGACACCGACGAACATCTCGACGAAGTCGGAACCGGAGATCGAGTAGAACGGCACGCCCGCCTCGCCGGCGACGGCGCGCGCGAGCAGCGTCTTGCCCGTCCCGGGCGGGCCGTACAGCAGCACGCCCTTCGGGATCTTGGCACCGACGGCCTGGAACTTCGCCGGTTCCTGCAGGAACTCCTTGATCTCATGGAGCTCCTCGACGGCCTCGTCCGATCCGGCCACGTCGGAGAACGTGGTCTTCGGCGTGTCCTTGGTGATGAGCTTGGCCTTGGACTTCCCGAAGTTCATGACCCGGGAGCCGCCGCCCTGCATCTGGTTCATCAGGAACAGGAAGACGACCACGATGAGCACGAAGGGCAGCAGCGAGAGGAGCACCGAGAGGAACGGGCTCTGCCGCTCGGGCGAGACCGTGTAGCCCTTCTCGATCTCACCCGCGTCGTACTTCTGCTGCAGGGTCGTGGCCAGCTCGACGCCCTGGTCGCCGATGTAGCTCGCCTGGACCTTGTCGCTGCCGTCGACCTTCTGGCCGTCCTTCAGCTCGATCTTGATGATCTGCTCGTCGCCGGTGGTCAGCTTGGCCTGCTCGACCTGGTTCTTGGTGATCGCCTGGACAACCTTCGCGGTGTCCACCGTCTTGTAGCCGCCCGACGAGCCGACGACCTGCATCAGCACGACCACGGCGAGGACGGCCAGCACGATCCACATGACCGGCCCACGGAAGTATCGCTTCACGTCCATCCATACGGAGCGGTGCCGCCCCGTCCCTCCTGCCCGTAGGTGAGTGCTGCTCTGAGACTGCTGCTGTGAGACTGAGTAAAAGACTGTTCTTCGGACGGTACCCCAGCATTGTCACCCGGGACCGCCTTCCCATGCTCCAACGGCGGGAAGGCGGCCGGGGTTCCCGGGGCGCGTCCGCGCCTCAGCCCCCGTACACGTGGGGCGCGAGGGTACCCACGAACGGGAGGTTGCGGTACTTCTCGGCGTAGTCGAGGCCGTATCCGACGACGAACTCGTTCGGGATGTCGAACCCGATCCACTTCACGTCGATCGCGACCTTCGCGGCGTCCGGCTTGCGGAGCAGCGTGCAGACCTCGAGCGAGGCCGGCTCGCGGGAACCGAGGTTCGACAGCAGCCAGGACAGGGTCAGCCCGGAGTCGATGATGTCCTCGACGATCAGGACGTGCCTGCCCTTGATGTCGGTGTCCAGGTCCTTGAGGATGCGGACCACTCCGGAGGACTGGGTGCCCGCGCCGTACGAGGACACCGCCATCCAGTCCATGGTGACGGGGGTGGACAGCGCACGCGCCAGGTCCGCCATCACCATCACGGCGCCCTTGAGGACCCCGACGATGAGCAGGTCCTTGCCCGCGTACTCCGCATCGATCTTCGCGGCCAGCTCGGCCAGCTTCGCGTCGATCTCTTCCTTGGTGATGAGTACCGATTTGAGATCGGCGCCCATGTCCTTCTCGTTCACCCGCGTCGCTTTCTGTCTCGGCGTCCCGGCGCCCGGCCCGCTGCCGGCTCAGCTCTGCCGAATGACCAGTCTGCCACCCTGGCGGCGCGCCTCGACCCGGCCGGGCAGGTTCAGCGGCTTCTGACCACGCCATCCCACGATGAGCCGCTCGACCTCCTCGACGTGCCGGGCGAAGAGCGAACCCGCAGGTGAACCTGCTGCCACCAGGGCGCGCCGGAGGACTCGGCGGCGGACGGCCGGGGGCAGTGCGTAGAGCTTCGCGCATTCGAGGAGCCCAGCGTCGTCGCGGACGGTCTCGTCGGCCCTGGCCGCCCAGGCGTCCAGGGCGTCGGCGTCGTCGCGGGAGAGCCGGGCGGTGCGCGCCAGCGCCTCCACGACGCCCTTGCCGAGCGCCTTCTCCAGTGCGGGCAGGCCCTCGTGGCGCAGCCGGGAGCGGGTGTAGGCGGGGTCGGCGTTCATCGGGTCGTCCCAGACGGGCAGGTGCTGGACGAGGCACGCCTTGCGCGCGGTCTGGCGGTCGAGCTCCAGGAAGGGGCGCCGGTAGCGACGGCGGGCACCGGAGACGGCCGCCATGCCGGAGAGCGAGCGGATGCCGGAGCCCCGGGCGAGGCCGAGGAGGACGGTCTCCGCCTGGTCGTCGCGGGTGTGCCCGAGGAGCACCGCGGCGGCGCCGTGGCGCTCCGCGGCCTCGTCGAGGGCGGCGTAGCGGGCGTCACGGGCGGCGGCCTCGGGGCCGCCGGCGCGTCCGACGGTCACGGCGACGGACTCGACGGGGTCGAGGCCCATGGCGGTGAGTCGGCCGGCGACCTCGGCGGCACAGAGGTCGGAGCCTGCCTGCAGACCGTGGTCGATGGTGACGGCGCCGGCGCGGACGGCCAGTTTGGGGGCCTCGAAGGCGAGGGCGGAGGCGAGCGCCATGGAGTCGGCGCCGCCTGAGCAGGCGACCAGCACGACGGGGCGGTCGTCCGGGCCCGGAGGTGCCGTGGAGCGCCCGCAGGAGGAGGGTGCGGCGCTCGGGATGTCGTTCAGTTCGTTGAGTACGTCGTGGAGTACGCGGCGGACCGCCAGGCGTATCGCCGCGACCGCAGGATGCGGACCCATGTCCGGTGCCCTTCGTGAAGTCGGGGGGTGCCTCCGTGAGGAGGGTGGGAGCCGGGAAATTCGGTCACTCAGAGTGCCTCGATGGTGACAGAACCGTGCCGTTCCCCGAGCATTGCACGCCTACCCATCGCCTACGGTCCCTCGGACGGGTGATTACGGGGGCAGCCGTCTGCCGCCGGCCGCAGGGGGTCAGGGTTCGGCCCTCCGGTGCACCCTGGCGATCCAGTCCGCCGGCGCGGCGATCTCCGCCTTGGTGGGCAGGGTGTTCGGCGAGGTCCAGACGCGGTTGAAGCCGTCCGTTCCGACCTCCTCGACGACGGCTCGTACGAACCGCTCGCCGTCCCGGTACTGGCGCAGCTTGGCGTCCAGGCCGAGGAGCTTGCGCAGTGCGAGGTCGAGGCGGGAGGCACCCCGGGCACGGCGCTGCTGGAACTTCTCGCGGATCTCGCCCACGGACGGCACGACCTGGGGCCCCACGCCGTCCATGACGAAGTCCGCATGGCCCTCGAGCAGGGACATCACGGCGGTGAGCCGGCCGAGGATCTCGCGCTGCTCGGGACTCTGGACGATCTCGACCAGTGAGCGGCCCTCGTCCTCCTCGCCCTCGGGGCGGCCGCCGGCGAGCGTCTGGGCGGCCTCGCGCAGCCGCTCCAGCACGGTCATGGGATCCACGTCGGTCTCGGCGAGGAACGACTGGATCTCGCCCTCGAGGTGGTCGCGCAGCCAGGGCACGGCGGTGAACTGGGTGCGGTGGGTCTCCTCGTGGAGACTGACCCACAGCCGGAAGTCGTGCGGGGCGACGTCGAGTTCGCGTTCGACGTGGACGATGTTGGGGGCGACGAGGAGCAGCCTTCCGCCGCTGCCCGGCGCCCCGGGCAGCTCGCGCGTGGGCGGGGCGAAGGTCTCGTACTGGCCCAGGACCCGGGAGGCCAGGAACGACAGCAGCATGCCCAGCTCGACGCCGGTCACCTTGCCGCCGACGGCGCCGAGCACGGCTCCGCTCGCGGTGCCGGCGCGGCGCTCCTGCATCTTGTCGAGCAGGGGCTTGAGCAGCTCGCGGAAGCCCGCGACATTGGCCCTGACCCAGCCCGGCCGGTCGACGACGAGGACCGGGGTGTCCTCGGGCTCGTGTCCGTCGGGGATCATGCGGGTGAAGGCGCGGACGTGCTCCTCGGAGGCCTTGGCGTGCCGGCGCAGTTCGGCGACGACGGCACGGGCCTCCTCCCGGGTGATGTCCGGCCCCGGCCGGACGAGGCGGATCGCGGTCGCGACCGCGAGGTTCCAGTCGACCATCTCGGCACCACCGATGCTCGTCATGCGTCAACCGTACGTTGTCACCCCGGCACACGGTGAGGTGTCGGCACCTCCGCGACCCGGGGGCGGGCCCCGGAGGCCGGTGCTGCGCTGCGGGCCGCCGGCCCGGAAGGGGCGGGTCCGTCAGGGCAGGAGGGCCGCCGCGAGGCGGTCGAGGGCGGGACGGGCGGCGCCCGCGGACGGTGTGTCACCGGCGAGGAAGGCGAAGGCGAGCAGTCTGCCGTCGGCGGACAGCGCCGTGCCGGCGAGGGTGTCCACGCCCCTGAGCGTGCCGGTCTTGGCGCGCACGAGGCCGGCGGACCCGGCGGCCGCGCGGCCGCTCAGCGTGCCCGTGAATCCCGCGACCGGAAGGCCCGTGAGCACGGGGCGGAGCTCGGGGTGGGCGGGGTCGGCGGCCCGGACCAGCAGCGTGGTGAGGAGTGCGGCCGAGACCTTGTCGGCTCGGTTCAGTCCGCTGCCGTCGGCGAAGCGCGCGCCGGTCATGGGCAGCTTCAGCCGCTTGAGCCGGTCGGTCACCGCGGCCTCCGCCCCGGCGAAGCTCGCGGGTCGGCGCGTGGCGAGCGCGGTCTGGCGGGCCAGTGCCTCGGCGATGTCGTTGTCGCTGTTGGTCAGCATCCGCTCGACGAGCGCCGGGACCGGCGCCGAGTAGGTGGTGGCGAGGGCGGGTCCCGCGGCGGGGGCCCGGCCCGGGACGGGGCCCGAGGCGGTGTTCACACCGCGTTCGCTGAGGAGTCCGACGAAGGCGCGGGCGGCGTCGCCGGCCGGATCGTCACTGCGTCGTGCGCTGCCCGCCGTGGAGTCGTCGAGGCGCCCCTCGTTGATCATCAGGGCGGTGACGGGGGCGATGTTGTCGTTCCCGGCGCCGATGGGGTGGATCACCGGCCCCTCGTAGAGCGAGTTGTCGTAGGAGAGGCGGACCGTGGTGACGCCTCGGTCGCGCAGGGCCTTGGCGGTCCCGTCGGCGAGGGCCCCCAGCCGGGCCGTGTCGAGCGTGGGGTCCCCGCCGCCGACCAGGGTGACCGCGCGGAAGTCGGGGGCGGCGACGACCTTGGTGGGGATGCGGTGCGCGGGGCCGGTGGCGGACAGCACGGCAGCGGCGGTGGCGATCTTGATCGTGGAGGCCGGGGTCATGGCCGTGCCCGCGCTCCGGCCGTACAGCTGCCTGCCGGTGGTGGCGTCCACGACGGAGGCGGTGCGGAGCGGGCCGAGCCCGGGGTCGTCGAGCAGGGGGCCGAGGACCCCGGCCAGGGCGGCGGGCGCGGCGGACGGCACCTGGGGGGCGCTCACAGCGGAAAGCACGCCGGGGGCGCTCGGCGCAGGCGCGGGGCCGGGGGCTTCCGCCGCGCCACGTCCCGTGACCTGGTGATCTGCGCCACCTGTGCGGCCCAGAGCGGCGGCGTGCTCTCGCTCGGCCCTACGCTGACCGTTGTCCCAGGGGCCGGCCGCGGTCACCGCTGCGGCCGCGAAGGCCAGGCCGACCACGGCCGCACCCGCCGTGAGCTGCCACGTTCCTCGGTCGGGCACCATTGACCAGCCCCTTTCGCGATCACACACCTGCGTAGGGGACACTTAATCACTGCGGACAGCCGCGTCACCTACTTATGTGTTGATCATGGAGGAGTGCCACCCGTGGAGTTCGACGTCACCATCGAGATCCCGAAGGGGTCGCGGAACAAGTACGAGGTGGACCACGAGACCGGCCGGATCCGTCTGGACCGTCGCCTCTTCACCTCGACCAGCTACCCGGCCGACTACGGCTTCGTCGAGAACACCCTGGGCGAGGACGGCGACCCGCTCGACGCCCTGGTCATCCTGGACGAGCCGACCTTCCCGGGCTGCCTGATCAAGTGCCGCGCCATCGGCATGTTCCGGATGACGGACGAGGCCGGCGGCGACGACAAGCTGCTGTGCGTCCCGGCGTCCGACCCGCGCGTGGAGCACCTGCGGGACATCCACCACGTGTCGGAGTTCGACCGCCTGGAGATCCAGCACTTCTTCGAGGTCTACAAGGACCTGGAGCCCGGCAAGTCCGTCGAGGGCGCCAACTGGGTCGGCCGCGCCGAGGCCGAGGCCGAGATCGAGGCATCCTTCAAGCGCCTCGAGGCGCAGGGCGGCGCGCACTGACGCAATCCCCGTACACCGGGCCGGGCGGTGCACCCCACGAGGGGTGCGCCGCCCGTCGCATACTGGGCGCGCACACGCGGTACGCGAGCGGGAGGAGCAGGTAGAGCGTGGTGGCGGAGCCGGAAGGTCCTGTCGAGGACCGGAAGCCGCAGTCCGACGAGGCACGCAGCGCATTCATGCCGCCGGAGGGTGTCGATCAGCCTGGACCGCCGGAGGAGGACCATCCCTCCTCCGAGTTCGCCGTCCCCGAGGGGCTGACGACGGAGACCCCGGCCGATCCCGAGGGCTCTGCGTTCGCACCGCCGGCGACCTACCGCGCGAAGGCGTCCCCGCCCGCCTACACCCCCGCCCACGGCTTCCCGGTGCTCCAGCTGTCCAAGGACGTGCCGTGGCAGGACCGGATGCGCACGATGCTGCGGATCCCGGTGAGCGAGCGGCCGATGCCGGAGCCGGTGCAGCGGCACGACGAGTCGGGGCCGGCGGTGCCGCGCGTGCTCGACCTGACGCTGCGCATCGGCGAGCTGCTGCTCGCGGGAGGCGAGGGCGCGGAGGACGTCGAGGCCGCGATGCTCGCCATCACGAGCGCGTACGGCCTCGACAACGTCGAGCCGACGGTGACGTTCACACTGCTGTCGATCACCTACCAGCCGTCGCTCGTCGACGACCCGGTGACGGCGAACCGGACCGTGCGCCGCCGGGGCACCGACTACACCCGACTGACCGCCGTGTACCAGCTGGTCGCGGACATCAGCGGCGACGACCACGAGGTCAGGCTCGACGAGGCCTACCGGCGCCTCGCCGAGATCCGCCGGAACCGGCACCCCTACTCCGGCTGGGTCCTGACCCTCGCCGCGGGCGTCCTGGCGGGCTCGGCCTCCGTGCTGGTGGGTGGTGGCGCGCTGGTGTTCGTCGCGGCGGCGGTCGGCGCGATGCTGGGCGACCGGCTGGCGTGGCTGTGCGCGGGCCGCGGACTGCCGGAGTTCTACCAGTTCGTGGTGGCGGCGATGCCGCCCGCGGCGATCGGTGTGGCGCTGAGCGCCCTGCACGCCGATCTGAGGCCCTCCGCGGTCATCACCGGTGGCCTCTTCGCGCTGATCCCGGGGCGGGCCCTGGTGGCGGCGGTCCAGGACGGCCTGACCGGCTTCTACATCACGGCGTCGGCCCGGCTGCTGGAGGTCGCCTACTTCTTCGTGGCGATCGTCGTCGGCGTGCTCACGGTCCTGTACGTGGGCGTGCAGTTCGAGGCGAACCTCAGTCCGGAGGGGGCGCTGGTCAGCGTCGAACGGCCGGTGACGCAGATCCTGGCCTCGATGGTGCTGAGCCTGGTCTTCGCCGTGCTGCTCCAGCAGGACCGTTCCACCGTGCTCGTCGCGGCGCTCAACGGCGGCGTGGCATGGGTGATCTACGCGGCGATCGCGGTGACGGCCGACGGCTCGGCCGTGCTGGCGACTGCGGTGGGCGCCGGTCTGGTGGGCCTGTTCGGGCAGTTGCTGGCCCGCTTCCAGCACACGTCGTCGCTGCCGTACGTGACCGCCGCGATCGGCCCGCTGCTGCCGGGTAGCGCCATGTACTTCGGCGTGCTGCACATCGCGCAGAACAACATCGACGCGGGCTTCGCCTCTCTGGCGAGGGCCGCCGCGCTGGCCCTGGCCATCGCGATCGGCGTGAACCTGGGCGGCGAGATCGCCCGGATGTTCCTGCGCAGCCCGGCGGCCGCGGGCCGGCGCCGCGCGGCCAAGCGGACGCGCGGCTTCTGAGAGGCGCGGCTTCCCGGGGCACCGCCCTGCCGATCCGGGGCGCCGGGGAGCGCCCTGCCCCCGCACGACGACGCCCCGGCCCTTCCACCGGCCGGGGCGTCGCGTCGAGCGGTTCTCAGCGCTTGGCGTGGCGGCCGCGCGCGGCCGTCCCGTCCTCCGCCGGGCCCTCGGCCGCGGCCTCCCTCTTGTTCCTGGAGCGTGCGCGCATGAACTCGATCGCGATCGGCAGGACCGAGACGAGCACGATGGCGATGAGGATGGCCTCGATGTTCTCGTGCACGAACTCGACCTTGCCGAGCGCGGCACCGAGCAGCGTCACGCCGGCGCCCCAGAGCACACCGCCGATGATGTTGAACGTGACGAACGAGCGGTAGTTCATCCGGCTCACGCCGGCGATGATCGGCGTGAACGTCCGGACGATCGGCACGAAGCGGGCCAGGACCAGGGACTTCGGGCCGTACTTCTCGAAGAACTCGTGCGCCTTCTCCACGTTCTCCTGCTTGAAGAACCTGGAGTCCGGGCGCTTGAAGAGCGCGGGGCCGACCTTGCGGCCGAAGAGATAGCCCACCTGGTCGCCGATGATCGCGGCGAGCACGATGAGCGTGCACACCACCCACAGCGGCTGCTTGATGACGTCGGTCGTCACCAGCAGGCCGGTGGTGAACAGCAGGGAGTCTCCGGGCAGGAAGAACCCGATCAGCAGACCGGACTCGGCGAACACGATGACGAGTACGCCGATCAGCCCGAACGTGGTGATCAGATAGTCCGGGTCCAGCCAGCTCGGTCCGAGCGCAAGGGTGTTCACGAGGTCCGGGCTCCTGTGGTGTGAGTCGAGGGGCGTGGCGCCCAAAACTATCAACGCATTCTTTCGGGGGCCGGTTCCAGTGCCCCTCCGGATGCGAGGGGGACGGACGGCCGTGAAGCTGTGCCCATGGGAATCGAGGATTTCGGCGGGGGCCAGGGCCCGCAGGCCGATGTGTTGGTCGTCACGACGAACGACGTCCCGGGCTTCCGGGTGGAGCAGGTGATCGGCGAGGTCTTCGGCCTCACCGTGCGGTCGCGGCACCTCGGCAGCCAGATCGGTGCCGGACTGAAGTCGATGATCGGCGGGGAGCTGAAGGGTCTCACCAAGACCCTGGTTCAGACCCGCAACCAGGCGATGGAGCGGCTGGTCGAGCAGGCGCGGTCACGGGGCGCGAACGCGGTGCTGATGTTCCGGTTCGACGTCTCGGAGGCGGCGGACGTCGGCACGGAGGTGTGCGCGTACGGCACCGCTGCGGTGATCACGCGCGTCTGACGGCGCATCCGCGGCACGGCCCCGAATGACGCACAGTATGGGCGTTTTCTGCCGTTATCGTGAGGCCCGTGACGACGACCGCCCACGCCCCGGTGGCGACCCCGGCCCGGGTGCTGCTGCCACTGATCGTCCCCGCGGTCATCGTCGGCGTCGCCTCGAGTCTGCTGCTCCTCGGCCTCACCGAGCTCTCGCAGCTGCTCAAGGGCGTCCTCTGGGCATCACTGCCCGACGCGATCGGCGTCGGCCGCCATTCGGCGCCGTGGACGATCGCCGTGCTCACCGGGACGGGCCTCGCGGTCGGGCTCGTGGTGTGGAGAGTGCCCGGGCACGCCGGACCCGACCCCGCCACGACCGGGCTCGTAGACCCCCCGATGCCCCCCTCGGTGGTGCCGAGCCTGCTGCTGACGGCCGTGCTCGGACTCGCGGGCGGGGTCAGCCTGGGCCCGGAGAACCCGATCACGGCGGCCAACATCGCACTCGCCGCCTGGCTGGGCGGCAGGGCCGTGCGGGGGTCCGGCGCGGAACTCTGGGCCGCTCTGGCGGCGGCCGGGACGGTCGGAGCGCTCTTCGGAACCCCCGTGGCGGCTGCGCTGATCCTCACCGAGTCCCTGGCCTCCCGCCCCGCGCCCGGCGCGCTGTGGGACAAGCTGTTCGCCCCGCTGATCGCGGGCGGCGCCGGATCGCTGACCACCGTCCTGATCGCCCATCCCACCTTCGACCTCGACCTCCCCGCGCTGAGTGGATCCCGCTGGGGAGACGTGCCGGCCGCGCTCGCGGTCTCCTCGCTCGGCGCGCTGGTGGGGATGGCGGCCGTCCGCGTGTTCCCGTACACGCACGCCGCCTTCCGGAAGCTCGGGCACCCGGTGGCGGCGATCACCGCGGGCGGGCTGGTGCTGGGGCTCCTCGGGGCCCTGGGCGGGCAACTGACCCTCTTCAAGGGCCTGGAGGAGGTGAGAGTACTGGCGGCGGACCCGTCGGGCTGGTCCTCGGGACAGTTCGCGCTGATGACCGTCGTCAAGCTCGCCGCCCTCACCATCGCGGCCACCTGCGGCTTCCGGGGCGGCCGGATCTTCCCCAGCATCTTCGTGGGCGTCGCCCTGGGGCTCGGCGTGAGCGCACTCGTGCCCGAGGTGCACACCACGGTCGCGGTGGTGTGCGCCGTCCTCGGGGTACTGCTGGCGATCACCCGGCAGGGCTGGCTCAGCCTGTTCACCGCGGCCGTGCTGGCCGCCGACGCCCATGTGCTCCCGCTGCTGTGCGTCGCCCTGCTGCCGGCCTGGCTGCTGGTGACCGGGCGCCCCCAGATGCAACTCCACGACGACGGCACCCCACTGCGCTGAAAGGCGATTCGGACATGGCACTGCACAAGGTCGGCATGCGTCCCGAGGCGAGCGAGGAACGGCGCAGGCTGTCCCTCAACCCGTTCTACGGGGAGGCCGATCCCCTGGGATCGATGGTCCTGGCGCCGCCTCAGCACCGGCTGCCCGACGGGCCGATGGCACCATCGGCGGCCTACCAGTTCGTGCACGACGAGCTGATGCTGGACGGAAACTCACGGCTCAACCTGGCCACGTTCGTGACGACGTGGATGGAGCCGGAGGCCGGGAGGCTGATGGCCGAGTGCCGGGACAAGAACATGATCGACAAGGACGAGTACCCGCGGACCGCCGAACTGGAGCGGCGGTGCGTGGCGATGCTCGCCGACCTCTGGCACGCCCCGGACCCGGAGGCCACGGTGGGCTGCTCCACGACCGGTTCGAGCGAGGCGTGCATGCTCGCGGGGATGGCGCTGAAGCGGCGGTGGGCGCACCGCAACCGGGACCGGTACCCCGGCGCCGGCGCCCGGCCCAACCTGGTCATGGGCGTCAACGTGCAGGTCTGCTGGGACAAGTTCTGCAACTTCTGGGAGGTGGAGCCCCGGCTGGTCCCGATGGAGGGCGACCGCTACCACCTCGACCCGCAGGCGGCGGCCGACCTCTGCGACGAGAACACCATCGGCGTGGTCGCCGTCCTGGGGTCCACGTTCGACGGGTCGTACGAGCCGGTCCAGGAGGTCTGCTCGGCACTGGACGCCCTCCAGGAGCGCACCGGCCTGGACATTCCGGTGCATGTCGACGGGGCCTCCGGCGCGATGGTCGCCCCCTTCCTGGACGAGGACCTGGCCTGGGACTTCAGGCTGCCGAGAGTGGCCTCGATCAACACCTCGGGACACAAGTACGGACTGGTGTACCCGGGGGTCGGCTGGGCGCTGTGGCGCTCCCCGGACAACCTGCCCGACGAGTTGGTCTTCCGGGTGAACTACCTGGGCGGCGACATGCCGACCTTCGCGCTCAACTTCTCCCGGCCCGGGGCCCAGGTGGTGGCGCAGTACTACACCTTCATCCGGCTCGGCAGGGACGGCTACCGGGCGGTCCAGCAGTCGGCCCGGGACGTGGCGCGGACCCTGGCCGAGAAGATCGACAGCATGGGCGACTTCCGGCTGCTCACCCGCGGGGACCAGTTGCCGGTGTTCGCAGTGACGACGAACCCGGAGATCAGGAACTTCGACGTGTTCGACGTCTCACGGCGGCTGCGGGAGAACGGCTGGCTGGTGCCGGCCTACACCTTCCCGCCCAACCGGGAGGATCTCTCGGTGCTGCGCTTCGTCTGCCGCAACGGCTTCTCGGCGGACCTCGCCGAGCTGCTGGTGGAGGACCTGCGGCGGGTCATGCCGGAACTGCGGGCCCAGAGCGCGCCGCAGAGCAAGGACAAGGCGGCCGCCACCGGCTTCCACCACTGAGGCACGACCGGGGGCGCGACGCTCCGCCGCGCCCCCGGCGCCCCTCACACGAGGTCCCCCTCGTGGGGCACGCCCGTCGCATAGGGGTTCTCCTGCCCCTCCGCGAGAACGGCGACGAAGGGCTCGCCCTCGCCTGCGAACGTGTACGCCCCGCTCTCGATCCGCTCGATCAGCCCGCGCGTCCACTCCGCGCCGGCATTCGCCGAGTGGACCCAGAAATTCATGATCTCGCCGATGTGGCCCAGGGATTCGGGCCCCGCCTCGGGCGTGTAGTACTCGGTGACCGACGAGCGCCACCCCTCCAGGGAACGCACCCGCTCCCGCAGCAGTTCCACGGCCTCCCGCCGGTCCAGGTCCACGATGAAGCCGATGCCGGCCGAGAGGACGTCCATCTTCTGGTCGTGGGAGGTCAGCGCCTCCCGCAAGAGCGAGAAGTACTCCTCGGTGCCGCTCTCGGTGAGCTCGTACTCGGTGCGCGGCGGACCGCCGGCCGTGGAGGGCGCGATCTCGTGGGCGTGCAGCAGTCCCTGCTTCGCCATCTGCTTGAGCGCGTGGTAGATCGACCCCGGCTTGGCGTTCGACCATTCGTGGGCGCCCCAGAACTCCAGGTCGTTGCGGACCTGGTAGCCGTGCGCCCGCCCGTGCTGGCGCACCGCCCCGAGGACCAGAAGCCGGATCGCCGACATGCGCGCACCTTCCTATTCAACTTTGACTAGTGCCCCGCCGGGCAGGGTCCGCCCGGCGACAAGGGCGAACGCTGCTGCCCGATGCGGCACCAGGCTACGCGCCCGGGGCAGGCCCATGGGGCGCGGCCCTCAGAGCCTCCACCGGTACTTGTCGCCGCCGACCCAGCGCACCAGCGCGGGGTCGTCCAGATCCACGCGGTGCCGACCGGACTCGTGCGCCATGCTGATCACGTCGACCATGTCGTGCGCGATCCCGACCGTCCGGCCCTCGATCTCCACCACCCGGAACGGTGGATCACCCGGCTGGACCGGCAGGACGACGATCGGGGCCACTCCTGGTGCGTCGCTCATGGTTCAAGGGTGTGGCACGGACCCGCCTCCCGCACGAGGGGCGCGCCGCCCCGTCTTCACGCGCCCGGCTGCGCGCCCGGGATCCGGTCGCTCTCCAGCGCGACGAGGTCGAACGCGCCCTTGCCGTCCAGCGACTCGCGGACGATGTCCGCATGGCCCGCGTGCCGGCCGATCTCCTCGACCAGATGCAGCATCATCCAGCGCATCGACACCCTGCCCTCCTTGGGGAACCACGGCGCGTCCGGCAGCGGGAAGGTGTCGTCCAGGCTGGGCACCGAGCGGATGAACTCCTCGGTCTCCTTCGCCACGCCGTCCCAGAACTCCAGTGTCCCTGCGACGGTCTCGCCGTCGAGGAGGCGGAAGCCGTCGCTCCACGACTTCTCGTCGCGCTGCCGCTCGTTCGGCCTCCGCTGTGCCATGCGCAGCCAGGAGAGCTCGCACTCGGCGACATGCTTGAGCAGGCCGGAGAGCGTCAGTTCGCTCGCGCTGGGACGACTCGCCGCCTGCTCCTCGGTCAGCCCGAGCACTGACCTGCGGATCGCGCCGCGCTGGGCCTCGACGAAGTTCAGCAGGGCTCCGCGCTCATCGCCGTGGGCCTCCGCGGGAACGTGAGTGACCATGGTGTCCGCCTTCGGATCGGGACGGGTGGGCCGCCGTTCGCGCCCCCTGACACCCTCACGCTACGGAGCATTCAGGTCAGCTTCTGTCCTTGAGGCCGGGACTGCGGAAGATTCCACCGCCGCGCCCCGGCCTCCATGGCCGGAAGGGGCACCCGGGCGGGACCCGGGAAAGGGGGAGGGGCCTCAGAAGCGGGGAAGCGCCCCGACCGGAGTGCCTCAGAAGGGGAAGACCGAACGGCCCCGCTGCACCGAGATCCACTTCTGGGTGGTGAAGACCTCGACCATCGCCTCGCCGTTCAGTCGCCCGAGGCCGGACGACTTCTCGCCGCCGAACGGCACGATCGGCTCGTCGTGCACGGTCGAGTCGTTGATGTGGATCATCCCGGTGTGGATCCGCTGGGCCAGCGCCACCCCGCGCTCGATGTCACCGGTGTGCACGGCGCCGCTGAGACCGTACGGGGTGTCGTTGGCGATCCGGACCGCCTCCTCGTCGCCCTCGAACGGGACGAGCAGCACCACCGGGCCGAAGATCTCCTGGGACAGCACGGGCGAGTCGGCCGGAAGGCCCGTGAGCACGGACGGTGAGACCACGTTGCCCTCCGTCCGGCCGCGCAGCAGCGCCGTCGCGCCGGCCTCGATGGACTGCTCGACCAGGCTGGACACGGCCTCGGCCTGCCCGGAGTTGATCAGGGGGCCGATGTGGGTCTCGGGATCGGCCGGGTCGCCCACCTTCAGGGTCTGCACCTTGGCGACGAGCTTCTCGGTGAACTCCTTCTCCACGCTGCGGTCCACCAGGATGCGGTTGGCCGCCATGCAGACCTGGCCCTGGTGGACGTACCGGCTGAAGACCGCGGCGTCGACGGCGTAGTCGATGTCGGCGTCGTCGAGCACGATGAAGGCGCTGTTGCCGCCCAGTTCGAGCACGGCGTGCTTGAAGTTGGCCGCGCAGACGGTGGCCACGTGCCGGCCCACCCGGTCGGAGCCGGTGAAGGAGATGACCTTGGGCACGGGGTGCTCTATCAGCGCGTCGCCGATCTCCGCGATGTCCGTGATGACCACGTTCAGCAGTCCGGCGGGCAGGCCCGCGTCCTCGAAGACCTTGGCGACCAGGGAGCCGCCGCAGATCGGGGTGTTCTGGTGCGGCTTGAGGACGACGGCGTTCCCCAGCGCGAGCGCCGGGGCGACCGACTTGACCGACAGCAGGAACGGGAAGTTGAACGGACTGATCACACCCACGACACCGACCGGCAGCCGGTAGACCCGGTTCTCCTTGCCGTCCACCGGGGAGGGCAGGATGCGGCCCTCCGGGCGCAGCGACAGCTGGACCGCCTCGCGCAGGAACTCCTTGGCGAGGTGCAGTTCGAAGGCCGCCTTCAGCCGTGTGCCGCCCAGTTCGGCGACGATGGCCTCGGCCATCTCCTCCTCGCGGTCCTCGATGATCCTCAGGGCCCGCTCGAAGACCGACCGGCGCGCGTACGGGTTGGTGGCCGCCCACTCCTTCTGCGCGCGCTCCGCGGCACGGTACGCCTGGTCGACCTCGCCGGCCGTGGCGACGGTGATCGAGGCGAGCTTCTCCTCGCTGTACGGATTGAAGTCGATGATGTCCCAGGAACCGCTGCCCGGGCGCCATTCGCCGTCTATGTACTGGAGTGCCAGGTCACTGAAGAAGGAGGACATCGGATCCCTTACCGGCCGCGGGAGCAGGGGCGTGTGCAGTTACCAGTCGGACTGATGTTGCGTCATCCTACTTGCCGGTCACGTGAGTTGGAGCAGACCTCGGAGAAGGTCCCGGCTCTCGTCCGGATCGGGGCTGTCCTCCTGCAGGCGCTCCATCACCCGCTCGTACTGGGCGACCTCCTCGCGCTTGTCGAGGTACAGCGCGCTCGTCAGCTGCTCGAGGTAGACGATGTCCGAGAGGTCCGACTCCGGGAAGCGCAGCATGGTGAAGGCCCCGGACTCGCCCGCGTGGCCGCCGAAGCCGAACGGCATGACCTGGAGCGTGATGTTCGGCTGTTCCGAGACCTCGATGAGATGCCGCAGCTGGCCCTGCATCACGGAGCGGTCCCCGTACGGGCGGCGCAGTGCCGCCTCGTCCAGGACGGCGTGGAAGCGGGGCGCGCGCTCGGAGACGAGCGCCTTCTGGCGTTCCAGGCGCAGTGCGACCCGCCGGTCGATCTCGGCGGCCGGCGCGCCGGGCATGCCACGCTCGACGACGGCGTGGGCGTACGCCTCGGTCTGCAGCAGCCCGTGGACGAACTGGACCTCGTAGATCCGGATGAGCGAGGCGGCGCCCTCCAGGCCGACGTACGTCTGGAACCAGCCGGGCAGCACATCGCCGAAGCTGTGCCACCAGCCGGCCACGTTGGCCTCCTTGGCGAGCCCGAGCAGGGACGCGCGCTCCGCCTCGTCCGTGACGCCGTAGAGCGTGAGGAGGTCCTCGACGTCCCTGGCCTTGAAGCTCACCCGACCCAACTCCATGCGGCTGATCTTGGATTCGGACGCACGGATCGAGTAGCCCGCCGCCTCACGGGTGATGCCGCGCGATTCCCGAAGGCGCCTCAACTGCGAGCCCAGCAGGATGCGGCGCACCACTGACCCTCCACCGGGGCCATCGGCCCGGGGGTAGCCCCACGACTCCACTGCGGTCACGTCTCCAACCCTCCCCATCGCCATCGGTTCCCGGAGCGCCCCCGAACCCCGAGCCCCGGATTCTGCCACCAAAACGCTTCACCCCGTACTCATTCGATTACGGAAAGAGGAAGCCGTCCGATAAGGGCGCTCGGAAGCGCGCGGAAGATATGAGAGTGAACCGGCACGGGTAGGGACAGGTCGGGCGCGTGCACGTGCATCTGCCCTTGCATCTGTTGTGGGCATTCGGAACCATGGACCCCGCGCACCTGCGTACTCGTACGTGCTCGTTCGTGTTGTAGCGCCACAGGGCGATTCCCGGGAGTGCCTCGCATGGGAACGAATGGATCGACCATGCTCGAGCCGTTACGGCAGGGCCTTCCGCCGATCGACCCCGCGGCCGTGTCCAGCTCCGCCTCGTGCGCACTGCCCGCCCGCTACGAAGCGGTGCGCGGCGCCCGGAAGTTCACCAACAGGACGCTGACCCGGTGGGAACTGGACGAGCGCTTCGACGACGTCGCGCTCGTCGTGTCCGAACTCGTCACCAACGCGCTGCGGCACGCCCTGCCCGCGGACGTCCCCCGCGGCCAGGAGCCCCCCGTACGGCTGCATCTGATGCGCTGGACGGGCCGGCTGGTGTGCGCCGTGCGCGACCCCAGCGAGGAGAGTCCGGTGGCCGGCGAGGCGGAGGACTCCGCCGAATGCGGCCGGGGGCTCTTCCTCGTCGACTCCTTCAGCGACAGCTGGGGCTGGCACCCGCTGGCGGGGCCACTCACCGGAAAGGTCGTCTGGGCGCTGTTCCGGCTGCCGCAGGAGTGAGGCACCCGAGGCGCCGCCCCGCCTCCCCGGCCGCCACCACGCGACGAGGCGCCCGGCCGCCACCGCATGACCGTCCGCCGGCGGCCGCGACCTGCCGGGCTCCGCTGCGCCCGGGCCGGGCCCCGGCACACGGGACCCCGCGGCACGGGGGCACGGTCCCGTCAGGGGCCGGCGAGGTGGTCGAACTCGCCGGCCTTCACCCCCAGCAGCATGGCCTCGATCTCGGCCGGCGTGTAGACGAGCGCCGGCCCCTCCGGGAAGCGCGAGTTGCGCACCGCGACGTTCCCGCCGGGCAGTTTCGCGAACTCCACGCACGATCCCTGGGAGTTGCTGTGCCTGCTCTTCTGCCAGACGACCCCGTGAAGCTCTGTGGCCGCCATGCCGTTGTACACGTCGTGCACAGGACGCTCCCCGAGTTACAAGGTGCAGGTGTCAACTGTCTCGGATCATAGCTGTGTTCACATGCAGATGCATGAGCAGATGCACGTGCACACGGGGTGGTGCCGCGATTACCGCCGGGCCGCACCTCGCCCGGGGCCTCCCCCGATGCCGCCGGCACGCGCCCGTACACGGCCCGCCGCCCGTGATCTTTCCCGTTCCCGTCCGCGCCGGGTCGTCCGGGATCGAATCCTTCGTGCACGAGAAAGAGACGCTTGCCGCGCCCTTCCGGCTCCACGATCCCGGCGACCATCCGGTTCGCGGCGTTCCGTCCCCCGCTCCTCCCTGGTGCAGACCGTGGCGGTCGAGGACCGGCCGTCCGGCGCACCGGGACCTCCCCCGCCCTCCGGGCCGGGGGAGGGACCGTAAGGCGCCGGATCGACCCGGGAGTCGGCCTGCTCGGTCGATTCGGCAACGGCATTCGCCCTGCCGGGCGTCACGACGGGGCAAGCCCCGGGGGCGCGGCGATACCGCGGAAGTCGGCCCGGCAGGCAGGGTGCCACCGCGGAAGTCGGGCCCGACGGACGCGGCGCTACCGCGGGAGTTCGCCCCGGTGGTCGCGGGGGCGCAGGCGGGCGTCGTCGGCCGCCGCGGTGCCGTCGTGCCATCCCGCCGCGTCCGTGGCGCCGCGGACGCGGGTGCGGACCGTGTCCGGGAAGAGGCGCTCCGCGTGGTCGGTGACGGCGACGTCGCGGGCGGCGAGAACCGGGAGCAGGTCGCCCCCGACCGTGTCCTCCGCCACGTGAGACGTCGCACGTGCCAGCCGGTCGCCGATGCGGTTCGCGTAGGCCAGCAGGAACGACTGCCGGAACGTCTTCGTCCGCCTGCGGCCGCCCGCCCGCTGCGACGCCTCCGCGCGCGTCATCGCCGTCGTTCCCTGCACCAGCAGCGAGGTGTACAGCAACTCCACCGCCTCCAGGTCGGCGTCGAAGCCGACGACCGTCGAGAAGCCGAGGCCGCTGTTCCAGACGGCGCGGCAGCGGTTCGCCGAGGCCACGGCGTCCAGCAGGATCGCCTTGGCCGTCTCGTACGGCGCGTCGACTCCGATGCGGCAGGCGACCGGCACGTCCGCGCGGTGGGTGCGGGCCGCGAGCACCGCCTCGTCGATGCTGTGGCGCGCCATCAGCTCCTGCGCCTTCGCGGTCAGCGCCTCCGCCTCCTCCGGGTAGCCGGTGGCCTCCGCCTTCGCCAGGAGGGCGCGGATCCGGGTGAGCGTCCGCGGCTCGCCGTGCGGAGCCGCGGACCGCCGGTGGACGGGCGCCCCCGGCACCGGCCCCACCGGCTCGATCGACGGCAGCCGCACGAGGAGCCGGTAGAGCCGCAGCACGGCGGTCGCGTACGAGAATCGGTCCGCGGGGCGCCGCTCGCGCCCGCCGCCGGGAAGTTCGTCGAGCTGGGCACGCCAGCGCGGCGGCAGGTCTTCCCCGTACCGCCGGATCTCCCCCGCGATCAGGCCGGCGGCCAGCTCCGCATGGCGTTCGTCGAGGTCACGGCGGACGATCCGCACGACGTCCGCCGGCTGCCAGCCGCGCTCCCAGGCCCGGCGCACGAACTCCTCGCCGCGCCGGACCAGTTCCGCCTCGACCTCGGGCGGCGCCGCGGCCAGCAGCGAGGCGCCGGTGTCGAGCGCGTCGTCGTCGTCGGCGTAAAGCGCCCCGCCGAGCGCACGCTCCACCACATCCACGCCGATCGAGCCTACGCGAGACCCTCCCCCGTCGCCCCGTCCGGGACGGCCCTCGTCACCGGGGCGGGGCTGCCGCGTCCCCGCTCAGCCGATCGCCCGCGCCGCCACCGGTGCCCCGGGGGCCGGCCGTGGACGGCGCCCGGCGCCCCGGCCTCCGCGTTCGCGCAGACCGCCGTGACGGCCGAACCGCTCCGGTGCGCGCCGGCCGCCGGGTCGTACGGTGAGGCGCATGGGTGAGAACAAGCAGCGCATGCTGGCAGGGGACTGGTACCTCCCCGACGACCCCGAGCTCGCCGCCGACGGCGAACGGCGCTTCGCGCTCTGCGCGGCCTACAACGCCGGCGGCGGTGCGGCGCCGCCCGAGCGGGAGGCGATCCTCGCCGAACTCCTCGGCTCCGTCGGCCCCGGGGTCCGGATCCGGCCCCCGTTCCAGTGCGACTTCGGCTACCGGATCGGCATCGGCGAGGGCACGTTCGTCAACTTCGGGGCCGCGTTCCTCGACGTCGCGCCCATCACGATCGGCGCCCACTGCCAGTTCGGCCCGAATGTCCAGCTGCTCACGCCCTCCCATGAACTGGACGCGGAACGCCGCCGCGAGGGCTGGGAGAAGGGGGAGCCGATCGCGATCGGGGACAACGTCTGGCTCGGCGGGGGCGTCATCGTCTGCCCCGGTGTGACGATCGGCGACGACACCGTGGTCGGGGCCGGTGCCGTCGTCACCAGGGATCTTCCCGCCGGGGTGCTGGCGGCGGGCAACCCGGCGAAGGTGATCCGCACCCGGGCGTGACGGCGGGGCGGATCACGGGGCACGGCGCGCGGGGTGCAGGGCGCGGCGTGCGGGGTTGTGCCCGCAACCGGTCACGGGGCCCTGCGCGTGGGACCCGGCATGCGCGGCCGCCCTTCCGCGATCCCTCCTCCGGTCCCTTTCTTCGCGCACTCGGGCCATCCCCCCTCGCCCGCCACCGGGCGCGGCGCCCTCGTCACGGACCTCGGCGACCACGCGGCCCCGCCGGCCCGCGCGGACGGGGCGTTGTCAGTCGTGAGTGCCAGACTCGCCACCATGAACGAACGGTGGGCCCTGGCCCCGGCCGAGGACGGCGGAGCGGTGCTCGTGCCGCTCGGCCCGGACGGGCTGCCCGCCGGAGAGGTGCGCCGGGAGGCCGACCTCGTCGCGGCCGTGCGGAGCAGGCCGGAGGTCGGAAGGTGGGTGTGGCGGTCCACCGCCGAGGTCTATCCGCGGCTGCTCGCGGCAGGCGTGGGCGTCGAGCGGTGCTACGACATCGAGGACGCCGAGCTGCTCCTGCTCGGGCACGAGGGACGGCACGGCGAACCGCGCTCGGCGGCCGCCGCGTGGGCCCGCCTGCGCCACACCCCCGTCCCGGACGATCCGCCGCCCCGCACCGCCGTGCCCGGCTCACAGTCGTCGCTGTTCGAACCGGAGCCCGTGGCCGTGCCGTTCGAGGGGCTGCTGCAGGTCTACGCCGAACAGCAGCGAAGACACGAGGCCGCCGAGCACCCCGGCCGGATGCGGCTGCTGACAGCGGCCGAGTCGGCGGGAATGCTGGTGGCCGCGGAGATGAACAGGTCGGGTCTGCCCTGGCGGGCGGACGTCCACCGGGACGTGCTGCACGAGTTGCTGGGCGAGCGGTACGCGGGCGGGGGCGAGCCGCGCCGCCTCGCGGAGCTGGCCGACGAGGTCTCGTCGGCGTTCGGGCACCGGGTGCGTCCCGATCTGCCGGCGGACGTCGTCAAGGCGTTCGGCCGGGCCGGGATCAAGGTGCGGTCGACCCGGCGCTGGGAACTGGAGGAGATCGACCATCCGGCCGTACGGCCGCTGATCGCGTACAAGAAGCTGTACCGGATCTGGACGGCCCACGGATGGGGCTGGCTGCAGGACTGGGTACGGGACGGGCGGTTCCGGCCGGAGTACCTGCCCGGCGGCACCGTGTCGGGCCGCTGGACCACCAACGGGGGCGGTGCGTTGCAGATCCCCAAGGTGATCCGGCGCGCCGTGGTCGCGGACGAGGGCTGGCGGCTCGTCGTCGCCGACGCCGACCAGATGGAGCCCCGGGTACTCGCCGCGATCTCCCGCGACCCGGGGCTGATGGAGGTGGCGGGACACGACGACGACCTGTACACCCGGCTGTCGGACCGGGCGTTCTCCGGGGACCGCGACCACGCCAAACTCGCGCTGCTCGGCGCCGTCTACGGCCAGACCAGCGGCGACGGGCTGAAGAACCTCGCGGCGCTGCGCCGCCGCTTCCCCCGTGCGGTGGCCTATGTGGACGACGCGGCCCGCGCGGGCGAGGAGGGTCGTCTCGTCCGCACCTGGCTGGGACGCACCAGTCCGCCGGCCGCCGGCGCCCGGGAGAACGACGAGGCCGGCATTCCCCAGGACGGCGGCGACGAGGCGCCCGCAGAGCACGAGTTCGCCCCGGGTCACGCCTCGACGGACGCCCGGGCCCGCGGCCGGTTCACCCGCAACTTCGTCGTCCAGGGTAGTGCCGCGGACTGGGCGCTGCTGCTCCTCGCCGCACTGCGCAGGGCCACCGCGGACATGCGCGCCGAACTCGTCTTCTTCCAGCACGACGAAGTGATCGTGCACTGCCCGGCAGAGGAGGCCGAGGAGGTGGTGCGGGCGATCCGCGCCGCCGGTGAGCTGGCCGGGCGGACCGCCTTCGGCGAGACGCCGGTGCGGTTCCCCTTCACGACGGCGGTGGTGGAGCGCTATTCGGACGCGAAGTGACCTCCCGTCCGGCTGCGCTCCCGTACCTCGCGCGCGTGACCGCCCGCGGCCGCGCCCCACGCGACGGCCGTCCCGGCCGGCCCGCTCCGACGGCCCTCCGGTCCCGACCGCCCTGGCGGCCTGACGCGCATCCGGCATCCGGTCCGTACGACATCCGGCCCGCCTGCGCCCGCCGCGCATCCGGCATCCGGCGTGGGTCTTCGACGGCTCTCAGGTCCCGGCCGGCCCGCCCAGGAGCTCGCGCAGTTCTGGGAGCACCTTGGCGTCTGTGCCGTCGAGGCACGCGTGTGCGCGCCGCCACTCGTCGAGCGCCTCACCGGTGCGGCCCTCGGCACGCAGCAGCAGTCCGTGCTCATGGCGGGCCAGTCCCTCGGTGAAACCGTCGGCGCGGGAGACCGCCCGCTCCAGGACGAGGGCGCACTCACGTGCGGCGGCCGGACCGCGGCCGAGTGCGCGCAGGGCCCGCACGAGTCCGATGCGCGACTGGGACTGGCTCTGCCAGTCTCCCTCGTCGCCCTCGCCGATGATGGCCAGGCACTCCTCGAAATGACGCAGGGCGACACCGGGTTGTCCGAGGGTGAGACGGGCGTACCCGATGTTGCAGTGGGCCGTGTGCCGCAGCAGCGGGCTGCCGAGCCGCACGCCGACGGCGAGGCTGCGCTCGTGGCAGGCGATGGCGTGCGCGGCGTCGGTGTGCTCGTGGAGGTTGCCCAGATGGCTGAGGATGATCCCCTCGCCGTAGTCGTCGCCGAGGCGCCGGGCGCAGGCGAGTGACTCCTCGAGGGCCTCGGCGGCCTCCTCGTACCGTTCGAGGCGTTCCAGCAGCATGCCGCGGTTGGCGAGGCCGCGCTGCACCCAGCTGTCCTCGCCGAGCCCCCGCCACAGGCCGATGGCCTCGTCGTTGAGCGCCAGCGAGCGCTCGCTCCGCCCGAGCATGAAGTGGACCGCGGCGAGATCGGTGAGCGCGTGCGCCTCCGCCTCCCCGTCGCCGGCGGACCGGGCGGCGTCCAGCGCGGCCTCGTTGAGCAGACCGAGTTCCTGGAGGCGCCCGCGTCGCTGGAGATAGGGGAAGGCGGCCCGGATGACGCGCAGGGCGGTGCGCGACCTCGGCGCGTACGTCTGGGCGAGGGCCACCAGTCCGGGCAGTTCGCGGTCTCCCCAGGCCAGGGCCTCCGCCTCGCCCGGGAAAGGGGGGACCTCGCCGATCGGGGGCGGGACGCGGTTGCCGGCCAGATGGGCCGGGACGAGCGCCAGGCCCGCCTGGCGGGCCGACTCCCCGAACCACCGCAGTGCCCGCTCGACGACAGCCGCGCGCCCCTCCTCGCCGTCCAGGCGCACGGCGAGTTCGTGCGCGAAGTCCCGGACCAGATCGTGGGGCACGAAACGCCCGTAGGCGACCTCGTCCAGCAACGCCACGTCGACGAGCCGTTCCAGGGCGGCCACCGCGCGCCGCTCGTCCAGGGGAGGTCCGGCGCCGTCGGCCGCCATCAGCTGCGCGACGAGGGCCGCGTCGTACTCGGGTATGTCGACGGCGCCCAGCCGGCGCAGTGCGAGCGCCGCATCCGGGTCGAGGGCCTCGTGCGCCACGGACAGGGAGCGGCGGACGCTGAGGTCGTCGTACTCCAGGTGGTCCAGCCGGCCGGCCTGCGCGGTGAGGAGCCCGGCGAGGGCCGCGGGGGTGAGGGCACGGCGGGCGGCGAGCCGCGCCGCCGCGATGCGCAGGGCGAGCGGCAGGCGGCCGCACAACTCGGCGAGCCGGTCCATGTCGTCGGGGCCGTCCGCCGGTGCCTGGCCGGTACCGTCCGCCCCGGTGCCCTCCCGGCCCGAGACGGCGCGCAGCAGTGCGGCGCTCTCCGGCACGCTCAGCGGGGTGAGCGCGAAACGCGCAGCGCCGTCGAGGGCCGTCAGCGGGGAGCGGCTGGTGACGACGACGGCGCAGCCCGCGCCGGCCGGCAGCAGCGGACGCACCTGTGCGGCCGACGCCGCGTCGTCGAGGACCAGCAGGGTGCGGGTCGGGGCCAGAGTGGAGCGCAGCAGGGCGGCCGCCGCGTCGTGGCGGTCCGGAACGGCGCGCGGCGGGACGCCGAGGTCGCGCAGGAGCGCGGTGAGCGCCTGGCACGGTGCCAGGGGGGTCATGCCCGGGGTCGCACCGTGGAGGTGGAGATGGAGCTGCCCGTCGGGGAACTCCTCCCGGAGGCTGTGCGCGACGTGGAGGGCGAGGGCGCTCTTTCCCACCCCGGCCATGCCGCTGAGGACGGCCACGGCCGGGCGGTCGCGGCCGGTGCCGGTGAGCACGGCGCGCAGGTCGGCGACGAGCGCCCGGCGGCCGGTGAAGTGCGCGGGGGCGGGCGGGAGCTGGGCGGGCCGCGGGGAGGGCCCGGGGTACGCCACGGGCTCACCGTCCGGATGGGAGCCGGCGGGCGGGCGGTCACCGGCCTCGATCGGGTCCGTGGACGGCACCGGCACATCCGGCGGCAGGGGTGAGGCCGGCTGGACGCGCGGGGCGGGCGGTAGGGGTGAGGCCGGCGGGGCGGGCCTGGCGCCGCCCGGGGCCCACGGGTCCTGGAGGATCTCCCGGTGCGCCTGCTGGACCGCGGGGCCGGGTTCTATCCCGAGTCCACCGACGAGCCTGCGGCGCAGCGACTGGTAAGCGGCCAGCGCCTCGGCCTGCCGTCCCGTCCGGTGCAGTACCAGCATCAGCTGTCGGTGGAAGGCCTCGCGCAGGGGGTACTGCGCGGTCAGCGCGGCGAGTTCGGGACCGAGTCCGTCGGGCCGGCCCAGCTGGAGGAACGCTTCGTAGCGCCACTCCAGGAGCAGCAGCCAGGACTCGCGCAGCCGCCGCACCGTCGCG
Organism: Streptomyces sp. NPDC049887; assembly: GCF_040656535.1. NCBI lineage: Bacteria > Bacillati > Actinomycetota > Actinomycetes > Kitasatosporales > Streptomycetaceae > Streptomyces > Streptomyces sp. NPDC049887. The sequence goes on from NZ_JBFAMM010000010.1 coordinate 94,360, forward strand.
GGGGTGCCCTCTCCGGGGTCGTACATCCCGGTCAGCGGGTCCCCGCGCCAGAGGTCGAGTGCCGCGCGGGAGCTGTCGACGACGGTCTGCCAGTCCTCAAGTGCGCCGTCCGCGCCGCCCGGTGCGCCGGATCCCACGGGGCCCGGGACCGGACCGGCCTGGGGAGGGCCGCCGGAGTCCTCGTGCGGGACGGCGGGGCCGGCTGCGAATGCGGTCCGGGTGACGGCGCGGACGTAGGCCGCACGCGCCGTCCCGATGTGACTCTCGAAGGTGTCGACGTCGAGTTCACCGGCTTCCACGCGCAGCACATAGCCGGGCGCCACCGCCCGCAGTCTGTCCTCCTCGGCGAGCAGCCGACGCAGCCTGGCCACGTGGTTGTGCAACGAGGCCCGGGCCGAGGCGGGAGGATCGTCGCCCCACAGGGCGTCGAGCAGCGCGTCCGTGGGTACGACCCGGTTGGCGCGCAGCAGCAGGGTGCCGAGCAGCGCGCGGAGTTTCGCGCCACCCGTCGTGCGGATCTCACCCGCGGCGTCGTGCACGGTCAGCGGACCGAGCAGGCCGAACCGCATTGCCTTCCTCCTGCGCTGACCGTTGGCCCCATGTTAGCGATGTGTTGGTGGAGGCTGGTTGTATCTCCTCGTCGGATCCGGTGGGACGGTGCTCGGCGTGGACGGCCACACTCGGGGGAGTGTCACCGCCACTCCGGATCCGAAGACAGAGAGAGCCTCGGTCACCTGCGATGACCGGGGCTTTCGTCATGCCGCCCGCGAACCGTCCGGCGAGGGGGCGACGATCGGGAAGCGGGCCTCCAGCGTGTAGTGCCCGGCAGGATACGGGCCGTGGGTCAGCCGGCCGCCGGCGGCCGCGATCCGTTCGGCGAGGCTGCGCAGACCCAGGCCCTGGCCCGGAACCGGGGCGGGAGGGCCGCCCACCGTCCCGGCCGGGGCGGGAGGGACCGGCCGGCCCTGGGTGACGACCCCGTCGTTCGTCACGGTCAGCAGCACCTCGCCCGGCGGTGTGCCCACCTCCACCCGGCAGTTGAGGGCGCGGCTGTGCCTCAGCACGTTGGCGGCCGCCTCCCGCAAGGTCGTGGCCAGGACCGTCTGGAGGGGTGCGGGCAGCGGCGCGGCCACCGGTTCCGCCTCGGTGCGGACGCCGGCCGACTCGAGCAGGTCCCGGACGGACTCGATCTCCGAGTCGAGGGACAGGCAGTGGTAACCGTGCGCCACCCGCCGGGCCTCCTCCTGGATCTCACGCATCCCGGAGAGTGCCTCGGCCAGTCGGCTCCGGGCCGAGTCCGGTGTGCGGTCCATCAGACGCAGCGCCAGCTCGCACTGGAGCGTGATCGCCAGCAGCCGGGGACCGAGCAGGTCGTGCAGATCGCGGGCGAAGCGCAGCCGCTCCCGTACGACGACACGGCGCCGGTCGGCGTCGGCCATGACCGCGGACTCGGCCCCCGCGGTGCCGGCGCCGGCCGTCCCCTGCTCGGACGGTGCGGGCAGTGTCCGCGCCATGTCGCCCCCATTCCGCGTCTGGTCCCCGGAGAGCGTCACCGGCGCCGCTATCACTCGGCTATACGAGCCCCGCTGGTGGCGCCCTTCCCGGTGGTACACAGGGCGCCGGAGTCGGAAAAGGGCCCCTCGTCCGGAGAACCGCCACGCCGGGCCGCAGGGGCGGGGCCCAGACGGACAACGGGGGGGACCCATGCAGAGGATCGTGCTGGCCGAGGACATGCACGTGATCCGGGTGGCGCTGGCCGCGCTCCTGGAGCTGGAGCCGGACATGGAGGTGGTCGCACAGGTCGCGAGCGGCAGCGAGGTGGTACCGGCGGTGATCCGGACGGAGGCGGACACCGCGGTGCTCGACATCGACATGCCCGGGATGGACGGCATCACCGCCGCCGCCCGACTGCGGGACCAGGTCCCCGGCTGCCGGACGCTGATCCTCACGGGCGTCGCGCTGCCCGGGCAGCTGTGGCGGGCGCTGGACGCACAGGTGAGCGGCTTCCTGCCGAAGCACGCCTCGCCGGAGGAACTCGTCGACGGGGTGCGCAGGGTGGGTGCGGGGCGCCGGGTCATCGATCCCGAACTGGCCATGTCCGCATGGGAGATCGGCGACAACCCGCTCACCAGGCGGGAGGTCGAGGTGCTGGGTCTCGTCGCGGCCGGGGCGGAGACCGCGCAGATCGCCACCGCGACCAACCTGTCCGTGGGGACGGTCCGCAACTACCTCACGACGATCGTGAACAAGCTCGGCGCGCGCAACCGCATCGACGCCCTGCGCACCGCGAAGGAGAACGGGTGGCTGCCCTGACCGACCTTCCCGCGCGAGGGCCGCTCGCCCGTGCGTCCGAAGACCGCCGCGGCCGTGCGGGAAGGGCGCCGCGGCGTATAGGGCGTTTATCGGAGCGCACGCTGTACTCCAGCCATGCCAAGGAGACGACGTGCGCGGAAGCAGGACCCGGCGACGCGGGGCGGGGCCCGCCCCGGCGGGCTGCACGCGCAGGACCGCACCGTGCCGCACTGGGCCCTGGACTACGCGCGCCGGCTCGCCGACCGCCATCCCCCGCACCACCGCATCCTGATCCAGACCAGCATGTCTCCGACCGGCTACTTCCACGTCGGGAACTTCCGCGACACCGTGTGCGCCCACCTGGTGCACCGGGCCCTCGGCCGGATGGGCCGCCGCTCCGCGATCCTGCTCAGCTTCGACGACTACGACCCGGTACGGGAGAGCCAGGCCGCCCGGGACCCCGAGCTCGCGGGGTGCGGGGGGCTGCCGCTCGCCGAGCGCCGGGAGCGCGCCGCCCGCATCTGCCGCACCTATCTCGCCGAGCTCCGGACGGTGGGCATCCTGCCCGCGGAGGCCGACGACGACGGACGGACACCGCCGGGCAGCGACTGGGAGACGCACTACCAGTACGAGCGCTACCGGGCCGGTGAGTACCGGGAGATCCAGCGCCGCTACCAGCGCGACGCGGGCCGGCTCGCGCAACTGCTCGGCAGGGACGACAGCCGGGACCTCTTCGCCGTCTACTGCCTGCAGTGCGGCCGCAACACCACCGAGATCCACCGCCTGGACGGGCGTGCCGCGCGCTACCGGTGCCTGTCGTGCGGAGCCGAACTGACCGCTTGCGACCCGGCGGACGTCAAGCCGTCCTGGGCACTGGACTGGACGCTGCGCGTCGCACACGAACGCATCGACTGCGAACCGGCGGGCCAGGACCACTGCAGCGCCGGGAGCACCATGGACCGGACCCGGCCCGTGTACGACGGCTATCTCGGCTCCCCGCAGCCGGTCATCGTCCCGTACGGACTGGTCCGCGGCGAGCTGGGAGGCGCCAAGATATCCGGCTCGCTCGGCGGTGGCCCGTACGTCCGCGACCTGCTCGCCGTCCACCCCGCCCCGCTGGTGCTGTGGCTGTACGCCCGCCGCAACTGCCTGTCGGATCTGCGGCTGGCTTTCGGACCGGGCGCGTTCCTGGGCGCGTACGACGAGTTCGACCGGTTCGTCCGGGCCGTACCCCGGGACGAACGGGCCCGGACCCTGTGGGAGCTGCTGACCGACGAGAAGCCCGACGGGTACGGCGCGCTGCCCCGGATGCGCTCGGTCGTGGGGGCCCTTTACGCGCACGGCGGCGCGGCCGGGCCGGCGCGGCGGCACCTCGCCGCCCTGCACCCGGGCGCCGAACCGGCCCTTCTCGACGAGCGGATCGGCCACGCGCTCGCCTGGCTCACGGCGTACGGCCGGGAGCGCTACTGGGGCGCGGCCGTCGACATGCCGGCCGGTCCGGCGGTCGACCTGCTCATCGAACAGCTGAGGGCGCACACCGGAACCGGTGCGCCGCGGGCGGGGCGCACCCGGGACGACTTCCGGGAGATCTACGGGGCGTTGTTCGGCACGCATCACGGACCCCGTCTGGACACCCTCGCCGACGCCGTCGGCCCCTCCGCGCTCGCCGAGGCGCTGGCGGCCTACCGCGAACGCGGTGAACGCCCCCTGCGCGACCGGGTGTCCGCCGGATCCGACCGCGCCCGTCAGGAGGACCTGAGCCGTGCGAGCTGAGATCTACACACCCGGCGGCGGGCCGGCACCCGACGGCTGGGACGCGTTCGTCCGGGACCGCCGCGCCTGCGTGCTGTGGGGGGCGGACCTGCTGGAGGCGGCAGGCTGGGGGAGCCGGAGGCCGCTCTTCGCCGGGCTGGTCCGCGAACGGGGCGAACCGGTCGCCGCCTTCTGCGGCCGGCTCGGGGTGCGTCCGGTCGCCAAGCGGTTCCGGCGGCCCGGCCGGGCCGCCGTACCGGGCTGGTTCCAGGTCCATCTGCCCAACAGCTTCAGCGCGGGACGGCTCTACGCCCCCGGCCTGGACGCCGCCGGTCGCCGGGCCGCCACGCGCGCCTTCGAGCGAGCGGTGCGCCGCCGGCTGGGCCCGCGCTGCCTGGGGGTCGTGCACCTCGACGTCGAGGTGCACGAATTCGCCCACCTCGACGGCCCGTTGCGGCCGAAGCGAGCCACCGCCCCCAACTCCGTTCTGCACAACGGCTGGGAGAGCATGGACGCGTACTTCGCCGGGCTGCCGCGAGGCCGTCGGCGCCGGTTGTCGGCGCTCCACGAGCGGGTCGGCGCCGACCCGGACCTCGTCGTGGAGACGGCGGTCCCGTCGATCGACCCGGTGCGCGCCAGCCGGCTGGACCAGCTGACCCGGATGAAGCACGCGAACCGACCGGGCGGTGTCGTGCCGCTGCTGCCGGCCTACTTCGACCGGCTCAACCAGTCGTCCGGCGCCTCGTACTTCGTCCACAGCGAGAAGAGCTCCGGCCGGCCGGTCTCCTTCGACCTGGTCCTGGACGTGCCCGGCGGCTGGGTGACCACGGTGACAGGCTCGGACGGCGGCCGGGACCTCTATCTCGACCTGTATCTGCGGGAGATCGGCCGGATGATCGCCACCGGGGTGCCCGCCGTCGGGCTCGGCCCGGGCATGCGGCAGCTGAAGGAGTCCTTCGGCGCCACGGCGGTACCGCGCCACGCGGTGGCCGTCCCCTTCTGACGCCCCTGCGTGCCGGCCTTCCGGCGCGACCTCTCACCACGGACCCGGCACCACCGAAGATCCACCACCGACCACCGACCACCGACCACCGAAAGCAGACCCCATGGACTTCAGCACCGCGCTCGACCAGCACCTCGCGGCCATCCGCTCCCGCGACCTGGACGCCTACATGGCCACCGTCCACGACGAGGCGACGGTCATCCTGCCGAACGGGAGTACGGTGGAGGGCTCCGACGCCGTCCGCGCCTTCCACAAGGGCTGGTTCGGGGACCCCGACTGGACGATGGAGACCGAGACGACCCGTACCGTGGTGCACCAGGACACGGCGGTCGCGGTGCTCACCGTCGACTACCGGGACCTGGACCAGGACGGCAGGCCCTACGCGCTGCGCTATCTGCTCAGCCTGGTCTTCGCCCGCACCGACGGGAACTGGCTGCTCGTCCACGACCAGAACACCCTCTGCTGAGATGCGCGGCCGACAGCGCTATGCGCGCACCGTGCGCCGTGCCGTCACCACCGTTCCGCACTACCGGGAGCGGTACGCGGCGACCGGGACCCTGCCGCCGCTCACCCGCGACGAGGCCGAGCTGCGGCGCCACCTGCTGATGCCGCTCGGCTCGGCGCTGCTCGCGCGGCGCGACCCCGGCCGGCCGGCCGGCGAGCACATCGCCGAACTGCACGAGGCGCTGCGGCTCGCGGGACACCGGACCGGCGGCAGGGCGGTGTACGAGATCTCCCCCGCTCTGCGCGACCCCGTGCGGGCGTACGGCGCCGACTGGCGGGTCCTGCTCGCGGACACCGCGGACGCCGACCGGTACTCCGCCGGACGGTACGGCGCAGCAGACCCGGTGCCGGACGGGGACGCGCTCGTGATCGGCGACGCCGGGCAGCTCGCCGGCACCGCGCAGGGTGCGGTGACCGTGGAGCGCGTCACCCTCGCGGCGGCCGCCCGCACCCGCCCGGCGGCCGGTTCGATCTGGTACGAGCCGTGGCTCGGCCATCTCGGGGGCGTCCCCGGCGGCTGCGGGGAGCTGCACCTCAACCCGTCCCGGGTCCACGCGCGGCTGCTCGAGGGGACGACGGTGCTGACGCTGCTGCGCAGGCGTCGGCCCACGCTCGTCCACGTCCGGCCGGAGGGCGCAGAGTCCTTCGTACCCGGGCACTGCGGCCTGCACGGCGCACCCGTCCTGGGGAGAACACCGTGAACCCGGCCGTCTCACCCGTCATGCGGCTCGTGCCCGTGCTGCGCAACCTGGTACGGGCCCACCGGCTGGAGCGGGCCGACCCGGCCCGTCTCGACGCCGAACGGCGGCGACTGCTGGTGGAGCTGGTGCGGCACGCACGGACGAACGTGCCGCGTTACCGGGAGCTGATCGCGCCCGAGACCGCGGCCGCCTTCCGGGGTCCGGAGGACCTTCCCTCGCTGCCGACGCTGGATCGCGCCGAGTTCCACGGCCGGGCGCCCGAGGAGCTGCTCGCGGCCGGTTTCACCACCGCGAACACCAAGGCGGGCACCACCAGCGGCTCCTCCGGAATCCCGGTCACCATCCGCAACTCCGAGCGCGACCTGGGCTATCTGCGGGCGTCATACCTGTACGACATGCTGGCCACCGGGCTGCGCCCGTGGGACCGGATGGCCTACTTCCGCGTCAATCCGTTCCTGCGGCACCCGCTGGAGCGGTTCGGTCTGCTCCGCACCTTCCACATCGACACCAGCAGGACTCTGGACGAACAGGTCGAGGCGTTCCTGGCGGCCCGGCCGACCTTCCTGGTCGGCTTCCCCCATGTGATCGCCTCCGTGGTGGAGGAGCTGGAGCGGCGCGGGGTGCGCTACCGGGGCGCCCGGCGGGTGCTGTTCGGCGGGGAGCGCCTGACGCCGACCGCGCGGGCGCGGGTCCTCGGTCATCTGGGGGCGCGCTGCCACGAGGTGTACGCGTCCGTCGAGGTGTTCACGATCGCCCGTAGCTGCCGGCGCGGCTCGCTGCACCTGAGGGCCGCGGACGTCGTGGTCGAACTGGAGCAGGAGGACGGTTCCGTCGTACCGGCCGACGGAACTCGGGAGGCGGAGGGCGAGATCCTCGTGACCCGGCTGCGCAGCGAGGCCATGCCGCTGATCCGCTACCGGCTCGGCGACCGGGTGACCGTCGGGCCCGCCGACTGCGGCTGCGGACGGCGGACTCCCGTGGTGCTACGGGTGCAGGGTCGCAGCCAGGACCGCTTCCGCACCCACGACGGGCGGGAGTTCTACGCCGACTTCCTCACGTACCGGGTGCAGGACTTCGCCGAGGTCTCCCGGATGCAGCTCGTCCAGGAACGGCCGGCGCAGGTGACCGTACGGGTGGTCCTCGCCCCGGGGGCCGGCGGCTCGGTCACGGATCGGATCGGGGCGGCGGTTCGGGAGGCGGTTCCCGGCTTCGACGTGACGGTCGAGCGGGTGCCCTCCATCGCACCGGAGCCCAATGGAAAGATCAGGATCGTGAAGGTCCTGCCGGCGGCGGCCGGGCGCTGAGCGGACGAGGAACCGGCCACGCACCAGCGCGCCCGCGTCCCCGTCGAGCGGTCCGTTCGGGCCGTAGCGGCTGCGGTGCGCGGGCAAGGGCGGCTCCGGGCCCGCGACCGGCGCCACGAGCCGTCCCTCCTCCCCCGTCGTCCTCCCCTTCCGGGCCGTCCCGCAGGTCGCGCCGTACCGCGGGTTCGGCGCAGGGACGGGAGGGCGGCGCCGCCCGCCTCAGATGGCGCGCCGCTCCTCCAGCGCTGCCCGCCAGGACGGCGGCAGGTTGCGCACCACCTCGATGCCGGAGAACACCGAGGGCTCCTGCGGGCCGACCTCCCTGACCCACGCCGCCATGCGGCCGATGCCCTCCTCGAGGCCGACGGGCTGCCCGCCGGTGCCCAGGACCTTGCGGGCCTTCTCGTGGGTGGCATAGGCGTCGCGCACCTCGTTGCGCTCCGGCAGGTGGCTGACGCGCAGCTCCACGCCCATGGCGTCGCAGACGGCGGCCGCGATGCGGTTGACGCTGTAGACGTGGTCCCCGCCGACGTTGAAGACCTCGTTGTACGCCTCGGGCACCTCCACCGAGCGGGCGATGGAGGGCGCCACGTCCTTGATGTAGCTGAAGGCGCGGGTCTGCTCGCCGTCGCCGAAGACCGTGAAGGGCTCGCCGCGCAGTGCCTGGTTCATGAAGATGCCGATGACGTTGCGGTAGCGGTCGCCGATGTTCTGGTACTCGCCGTAGACGTTGTGCGGCCGGAAGACGATGTACGGCATGCCGAACATCTCGTGGGTGACCCGGAGTTCCTGCTCGACGGAGAACTTCGCGATGCCGTAGGGGTCCTCGGGGGCGGGCACCAGGTCCTCGCTCATCGGCAGCTGGTTGGCGCCGTAGACCGCGATGGACGAGGTGAACACAAAGCACTTGACCGTGCCCGCGTTGACGGCAGCGTTGATCAGGTTGACGCTGCCGACCACGTTGTTCATGTAGTTGAAGCGCTTGATGAAGTGGCTCAGTCCCTCGGCGGCGTACGCGGCGAGGTGGAAGACGTAGTCGACGCGGTGGGCGGCGAAGACGGCGTCGACGACCTCGGGGTCGCAGACGCTGCCGTGCCGGAACTCCACCCCCTCGGGGACGTTGCCGCGCACACCGCCGCTGAGGTCGTCGAGGACGACCACCCGGTGGCCGGCGGCGAGCAGCTCGCGTGCGACGTGGGAGCCGATGAAGCCGGCGCCTCCGGTGACGAGGGAGACGGGGGCGGGAGAGGCGAGATTCATGCCGGTTCCATTTCCTTGGCGTGGTTGGCCGCGGCGGCTTGGGCCGCGGACGTGGGTGAGCCGGCGTCCCGGCGTGGGCGGAGATCAGCGGCGGGGGCGATGTCGCGCCAGGGGGCGTTCCCCCGGGGGCGGGGCGGACGTTCGTTCATCGCGGGCCCCGAGGTCGGCCGGCGGCGGGGCCGGCGCGGTGGGCCCGGTGGTGCGCTCCGGTGGTGCGCCCGCGGCCGGTGTGCGGCCGTGGTGAGGGCTGTTGAGCAGCAGGCGGGCGAGCACGGCGTGCGCCACCTCGCCGGAGGAGAGCGCGGCCACCGCGCCGAGCGCGCCCAGCGCCGGCACGAGGACCAGGCCGAGCAGAACGGCGCAGAGCAGTCCGCCCAGCGCGCTGACCGCGGTGGCCCGCAGCGTGCGCGAGGTCGCGTTCTCCAGCAGGTAGTTGAGGCTGCCGACGGTGAAGAACAGCGGTACGCACAGCACGTACAGCAGCAGGACCGCGACCGGCGGAGGGACGAGCGCCGCCTGCTCGGCCGACCGCGCCAGGCACAGTGCCCCGGCGGTCCACACCGCTCCCACGGCCGCGACGGGCAGCAGACGCCGTACGACCCGGCGGTCCAGGGAGGCAGGGGCCACCGACCGGAGGGTCAGGGACACATGCGGCTGGAAGAGCCTCATCAGATAGCCGAAGCCGTTCAGCAGCACGGACGAGGCGAGGACCATCAGGTACAGATGGCCGGTCTGCTCGTGGTGCCGGGAGGCGCCGAGCATCGCGAAGAGCAGGCTGACCGTTCCGGCGGCCGCGATGTCGCCGCAGGCCATCAGTACGGAGGTGGACACCACGGGCCGGGTGATCCCGCCGCGCACCGGTCGGCCGGCGGCCCGGTGAAGGGCAGGAAGCTGGGCCAGGTTGAGCAGGGCGGTGCCGCCGAGGATCCAGCCGGTGAAGGCCGTGGGCCCCCAGCCGAGGAAGCTCGCTCCCCCGGCCCCGGTCGTGATGACCAGCGAGAGAGCCGCGAAGTTCAGGACGTCCGCACGGTTCCGGTCAAGGGCCCGGCAGAGCCCGACCAGCACGGTGTTGAGCCCGAGGAGCGCTGCGTAGAGACCCGCGAGCAGTCTCAGCATGCCCGTGTCCCCGGCCGGTACGAACAGCGCCGCGCAGCCGAGCCAGAGCACGGCCGCCCCGGCGAGCAGCAGGGCGGACACCAGCAGGACGGTGATGAGCTGGGGCCCGGTGCGCCGGGCCCTGGGCACGAGTTTCAGGGCGGACTTCTCGATACCGAGCGTCGTGAGGGTCGTGAGGACCTGCGCCGTGCCCATGGCCGCGGCGTAGGGCTCGTACGCCCTCTCCCCCCAGCTCGCCAGCAGCGCCGCGTTGGCCCCGAGCAGCGCCAGCCGGAAGGCGGTGCGTCCGGCGAGCAGGGAGGTCAGTGACCGGGCGGTGGGGCGCCGGCCCGGCCCGCCGGACTGCGCCGTCATGCCGGTGCGGTGCGGGCCGGCCGGGGGAGCACCGCCTCGGAGGTGACGAAGCGGCCCTTGCCGCCCGCCGTGATCTCGACGCTGTCGGTCCGGACGACCTCCAGGGGGAAGTCGCAGCCGGCCACGGTGCGCAGCCGGTCCCTTACCCCTGCGGTCAGTTCGTCCCATTCGGCGGCGGACAGCGGCCCGGACGGGACCACGTTCAGCCGGACCGAACCCCGGCGGTCCTGTACGACGCTGCACTCCGCGATGCAGGGGAAGGTCGCGGCCAGATGCAGGAAGGTGTCCGGGTAGAGCTGGCGGCCGGTGGGCAGCAGCACCGCGTCGTTGACGCGGCCCGCGGTCAGCCGCAGGGTCCTGAAGCGGCGGCCGCACGGGCAGGGGCCGGTGTCGATCCGGCCGACGTCGCCGAGGTCGTAGCGGATCAGCGGCATCGCGCGCTCCATGAACGCGGTCACCACCACCCGCCCCTCGGAGCCGTCTGGCAGGGGCCTTCCGTCCGGTCCGAGGATCTCCACGAGCAGCCGGTCCTCGGCGAGATGGGCGCGCTGGTGCGCGCACTCGTACGCGATGTTGAGCACTTCGAAGGCCGAGTACTCGTCGTGCACGGGTGCGCGGAACCCGCGCTCCAGCAGCGCGCGGTGCTCCGGCACGAGCAGTTCGGACTCGGTCATCACCAGCTTCAGCGTGGCCCGCAGCGCGGCGAGTTCGGCCGGGTCCAGCGCTCGCAGCAGGGCCCGCAGATGCACCGGGTACCCGATGATCACCTGCGGTCTCGCTCCCAGCAGTTCGGCCTTGATCTCGTCCATCGGCCGGTCGGTGAGCAGCACATGGCGGCGGAACAGCCCGGCCTTCTGGAAGCCGCGCGAAGGCGGGGCGAACGGTCTGATGTGCGAGAGCCGGTCGGTCGGCAGATAGCGCCCGGTCGCCAGGAACCGGCGTACGCACGAGGCCATGTGGTAGTCGTGGCTGTGCTGGTCGTGGACGACGGTGACCCGCCGTCCGGTGGACCCGCTGGTGCGGAAGGTGGGCACGCGGCCCGGCGCCACCCCGTCCGCGAGGAGTTCCTCCAGAGGCCGGCCCCGCAGGACCTCCTTGTCGACGACCGGCAGCTCCGCCACCTCGGCGAGGGAGCGCAGCGGGCCGGTCGGGTAGTCGGGGCTGTCCCGGTAGTACGGGACCCGTGCCCGGGCGTGCGCCAGCATCCGGTTCAGCTGCGCGAGCTGGCGCCGGCGCAGCGAGCGCCGGGAACCGTACTGCCGGGCGAACGTGACGGGCACGTACCAGGCCTCTCGGAGGAACATCTCGTCTTCTCCCCTTCGGCGACGCGGCCGTCAGGCGGCGGTGCGGGACACGTCGGAGCGGCCCGGCAGGAACCGGCCGAGGGCGCTGAACCAGCGGGTCGGCGCGAGCAGCACGAACAGGGCGAGCACGACGTGCGTGATGATCAGCGCGAACGCCTCGTACTTGCTCGCCGGGTGACCCAGCCGGACCGTCATGTGGGAGGCCCAGGTCCACACCTCGGGGATGGTCTGCCACTGCGGGTCGGTGTGGTCGTTGACAGTGAGGTAGGCGAGGTCCTCCAGGCCCGAGAGCATCAGCAGGAGCATCGCGTAGGCGAGCCGGCGCACCAGGTGGGCCGCACCACCGCCGATCCGGAAGCAGAAGGCGAAGGTCAGGATCAGGAACGGCGTCAGCGTCAGGACGTAGTAGTACAGCTCGGGGTGGTTCTCCGCATAGAAGAAGATCTTCGGCACGAAGTAGACGAAGTAGAGCAGGAAGCACAGCGGCACCAGGAGGTGCAGTCGGATCTTCTTGGCCCACTCCGGGTCGAGCTGGGCGATCGCCTCGGCGGCGAAGACGAAGGGCAGCAGCTTGAAGAGCATGATGGCCAGGCTCTTGACCTCGCGGTCGTGCGGCATCGCGAACCACACGACGCCGGCGAGGACGAGGCTGAGCGCGGTCAGTATCAGGAAGGGCGCGTGGCGCCGGAGCGTGGTCAACGCTTCTCCGTAAGCAGTTCGGTGCGGATGGGGGCCGCGTCCGCCGCTGCGGCTGCGGGATTGCGGGGCGCGTCCGGCTCCACACGGAAGTGGAGCAGGGACTTCGCCCTGGCCTGTGCCTCCCTGAGCTCGCCGTAGCTGTCGGCGACCAGCAGCAGGTAGCCGAGCTTGTGGCCGGCCTGGGTGTAGCGCCGTACCCGGCTGCCGGGGCCCGCGAAGAGCCGCAGCTCGGCGGTCTGCGGCAGGGCGCGGACCTCGTCGGCCCCCTCCACGGTGCGCAGGACGCCGTCGGTGTCGGTGGTCAGGATCTGCAGCGCCGTCTTCTTGTCGTGGCGGGCCTGCAGTTCGAAGGGCAGGCCCAGGGCGAGTCGGAGCGCGGCCTCATAGGTGTCGATTCCGTGCGCGTGCCGGACGAGCAGCGGCATTCCGTTGCCGCCGAGCCGGGCACCCATCTCGATGAAGCGGATCTCCTCGGTGCGGTCCACCACGAAGTCGAAGTTGACCGGTCCGTCCGTGTGCCCGAGCGCCCCGCAGATGTCCATGACCATGGAGCGCAGGGCGATCTCGGTGGCCGGCGCCAGTTCGGCCGGGACCGTGTGACCGGTCGTGATCATGTGGGGTGCGCCGGTGGTGCTTCGCTCGGTGACCGCGATCGTCGCCAGCTTGGCGCCGCGGAGGAACGCCTCTGCGGAGAGGTGCCGGCCCGGCAACAACTCCTCGACGATCACCTCGCCCGAGAAGGAGAACTTCCGGGCCTCGGCGACGGCCTCCGGCAGGGCTGCCTGGTCGGCGACGACCTGGACGCCCTTGCTGCCGGAGGAGTCGCTCGGTTTCACGATCAGGGGCAGCGGCAGCGCCGCTGCGGCGAGCCGCAGCTCCTCCGGGTCCGCGGACTGGATGTAGGCGTACGTGGGCAGCCCGAGCCGCTCCAGCACCTCGTGGAAGTACCCCTTGTCGACCGAGGCCCGGACCGCGTCCGGTGCGGGCTGGTGCGGGGTCCTCAGCAGCCTGCTCAGCTCGGCCACCGACTCCTGGGCGGCGTCGCTCGCCGGCGAGATCACCGCCGCGATGTCGAGGTGGCCGACCATGGCGGCGATCCGCTCCGGGTCGCGGGTCGTCATGCACAGGAACAGATCGGCGGCGGAGGCGCCCAGGGCGTCCGGGCGCTGGTCGACACCGACGACTCCGTAGCCGAGGCGGCGCGCCTCGTGGTAGGCGGGCAGTTGGTCCTCGCCTCCGCCCAGCACGAGGATGTGAGGCTTCTTCATGGCAGGTTCCCTGTCTGGAGCAGCGGCGCGGGCGCCGCCCGGCCGGTGGACTCGCTTCGGTGGGCGTAGAGGTCGTCCTGCGGCCGGACGGGCACGTTGGCCTCACGGATCTGGTAGCGGGGCAGTCCGGCGCCGCCCCGCATGATCCGCACCATGTAGCGGGCGAGCAGGGCGAGGGCGCCCAGCCCCGCCGCGTGGAGCAGGACCGACGCCAGCGCCAGCGCCTGGACACCGCTGCCGGCGGCGGTCAGCGCCACGGCCGCCGCCGCGGCGCCCAGCGCCGCGAGGTAGATCAGGGCGAGCGGCCGGTAGGAGAAGCCGACGAAGAGGTCGGCGGCGTGCCGGAACAGCTTCCCCAGCGACCACTTGGCGCGTCCCGCCGCGCGCGGCGAGTGCGCCGTCTCCACCGTGGTGTACCGTGCGCCGATCAGCGGCAGCGTCGCGATGAAGTAGGGGGTGCTGACCCTGCATTCGGCGACCTTCCGGGCCACCGAGGTGCGCACCACCCGGAACACCGAGGCGTGGACCGGCAGTTCGATGCCGAGGATCCGGGTGGCGATGGCCTGGTGGCCGACCGTGCCCAGCCGGCGGTACCAGGGGTCCTGCCGGCCGGTCCGGACCGCGAACACCGCGTCGTAGTCCCCTTCCACGGCCCGCCGCGCCAGCTTGTGGAGTTCGGCGGGCGGGGACTGCAGATCGGCGTCGAGTTGTACGGTCCATTCCTTCGACGCGTACGAGAAGCCGGCGGTGAATGCGGATTCGAGTCCGAAGTTGCGGGCGAACGATATGTATCTGACGCGCGGATCGTCGCGGGCGATCCGCTTGATGATGCCGAGGGTTCCGTCGGTGCTTCCGTCGTCGACGAAGAGGATTTCGGCATCCCCGTACCGGTACACCTCCTCCTTGATGCTCAGGTATGCCTGCTCTATACATTCCTCCTCGTTGAAACAGGGCACCATCGCGGTGATCGAAAGCGTGGCAGGCATCCTGATCATCGTCCGTCGCCTTTTCTGTTCGCGCCCGGTCCGGGTCAGTCGAACATCGCGTTCATGGTCTCGTGCGTGGTCGCCTTCCCCTGGTCCGCGCGGCTGGCCCAGCAGGTGTTGAGGATGATGCGGGTCTTGTCGGCGTTCAGCGGGACCGTGCGGTGCAGCGTGGTGTCCGAACGCAGGAAGTACAGGTCGCCCTTGGCGTGGCCGTAGCTGCGGATCGGGTGCTTCTGCAGGTACTCCTCGACGCGCGGGTCGTCCTTGTTCCAGTCGGTGTGCGGGACGCACTGCAGCATGCCGCCGTACTCCAGCGACGGGGCCTCGATCAGCCAGATGACGGTGAAGCTGAAGTCGCCCCAGTGCCAGCCGTGGGTGTCCCCCTTCTGGTGCTGGCGGGTGATGATGTACTTCTCCTCGTCCCACGGGCAGCCCATGACCTCCTCCTTGGCCAGGCGGGACAGGAAGTCCTTGAGCGCGGACGACTCGTAGACGGCCGGGATCAGGGAGCCGTCCGTCGCGATGGCCTTCTGGCCGACGGTGGACATGTAGCGCGGGGAGTCACCGGTCTCCTTGAGGCGGATGTCGATGCGCTTCTGGTGGGTGTCGATCAGCTCGTGGGTCTCCTGGGCCACCGCGGCGAAGACCTCCGGGGAGACCAGGCCGGGCAGCTTGACGTAGCCCTCGCGGCGGAAGTGCTGGGAGAGGCCGCGCACCTCGTGGTCGTCGGCGAACCGGTCCGCGATGTTCTTCGCGATCAGCTCTTCCACATTCGCGGCGGTGATGGTGTTCTGCGACACGGTGGACTTCCCCTCGAATAGGAGTCGGATAGGAGTCGGCTGGAAGCTGCGGAATTCCCGGAATCGCGCGGCGATGCGCCGGCCCAGTTCTCCGCTGTCGACTCCTCGATTCTCCGACCCTGCTCCGCGGTCCGGTAGTGCCGGCCTCATCGGTTGCGGGTGAAGAAGCCACCCCCCGGCCGGACATGAAGATCTCACATGCCCCATGAGGAACTCACGGGGTCACACCGCCGTGAAATACACACGCTTGCAGGAGCCGACCCGTTGCGGTCAAATCCCAAAAGAAGCGGGGGACTCATTGGACTCCGCCACGGATGTGCCGTGCGATTCCGGGGAGGAAAACAACGATGACGAGAACAGCGGTGGTGGCCGGCGGTGCGGGGTTTCTTGGCTCGCATCTGTGCGAACGGCTGCTCGCGGACGGCTGGCAGGTCTTCTGCGTCGACAATTTCGTCACCGGATCCCCCGAGAACGTGGCTCATCTCGTCGGCGACGCGTTCCGGCTGGTCGAGGCCGACGTCACGGCGGGACCGCCGGCGATCGAGGGCCCGGTCGACGCCGTACTGAACCTGGCCTCCCCTGCCTCGCCGGTCGACTACCTCGAACTTCCCCTGGAGACCCTGCGGGTGGGCTCCGAGGGCACCCGGCACCTGCTGGACCTGGCCCGCGAGAAGGGCGCCCGGTTCGTCCTGGCCTCGACCTCGGAGACGTACGGGGATCCGCTGGTGCATCCCCAGCCGGAGACCTACTGGGGCAACGTCAACCCGGTCGGGCCGCGCTCGGTGTACGACGAGGCCAAGCGGTACGCCGAGGCGATCACGATGGCGTACCGCCGCACCCACGGCGTCGACACGGGCATCGTCCGGATCTTCAACACGTACGGGCCGAGGATGCGCGCCCACGACGGGCGGGCGGTGCCGACCTTCATCCGGCAGGCACTCGCCGGGCAGCCGATCACCGTGGCCGGCGACGGCTCGCAGACGCGCTCTCTGTGCTACGTGCCCGACCTCGTCGACGGCATCGTGCGGATGACGGAGTCGGACCTGGCGGGCCCCGTCAACCTCGGCAACCAGGAGGAGATCACGGTCCTCCGGCTCGCCGAGTGGATCCGGGAACTGACCGGGTCCACCTCCGGCATCGTGCACGTGCCGCGCCCCACGGACGACCCGTCGGTCCGCAGGCCCGACACCGCCAAGGCGCGCGAAGAGCTCGGCTGGACGGCTCGGTTCACGACGGAACGCGGACTGACCGCGACGATCGACTGGTTCCGCACCCGGTCGGCGGCCCCTCTGGAGAACCTGCAACTCGCCGGTGCAGAGGAAATGTAGAACCTCCTGGCACCGTTCGGCCCAGGAGCGACCGGATCGGGGGCGGGCATGGTGCGTCGGGTGTCGGCGGCCGTGAGGAGCCGGCGGTCATACACTCACCCAGCCCTTGCTGGTGGCGAGGACGCCCGCCTCGAAGCGGCTGCGCGCCCCGAGTCGCTGCATCAGATCGGCCGTGACGCGCCGTATCGTCCGCACGGACACGCCCAGTTGCCGGGCGACGGCCTCGTCCGTCAGCCCCTCCGTGAGCAGATCGAGCACGGCCCGCTCCGGCGCGGTCAGGGAGTCGCCGGTAGCGGCCGCGGCGTCGGCCGCGCTCTCCCCGAGCGGCTTCGCCTGCTGCCAGGTCTGCTCGAAGAGCGCCAGCAGCGCGGTCAGCGCCCCGGTGCCCTCCAGCACCAGCGCCCCCATGTCCGCCGCGGCCGGGTCCATCGGCACGATCGCCCTGGTGCGGTCGTAGATGAGCATGCGCAGCGGCAGCCGGGGCACCGTGCGCACCAGGCCCCCACGCTCCCCGAGCCAGGCCACGTACTCCCTGGTCGCAGGGGAGTTGCGACAGCTGTTGAGGAAGATGTACCGAAGGCGGACCCCCCGGTCGCTGGTCGAGGTGTCCAGCGGCCGGGCGGCCTCCAGATGCTCCTCGCTCTGGCCCCCGCCCGGGACGAACGCCGCTATCTCGCCGGTACAGGTACGGGCCAGATGCTCGATCTTGGACTGGATCTGTTCCATGGTCCGCAGCTTCTGCACCTCCGTGACGTCCTGCCCCCCGCTGGCACGGATGTCGGCGAGCATCCCGGCCACCGCGATCCGGCTCGCCCTGATCTGGCGCTCCCGCTCCAGGAGTTCGGTCTCCTGACTGGCGAGCAGCGACGTCAGACCCAGCTCCGGGTCGACGGGACGGCCCGTGCCGCCGTCCGGCGAAGGCCGCACGAGCGACAGGGCGGCCAGCCGGTCCAAGGCCGATCGCGCACGCTCCTCGGGCCATCCCAGTGTCTCCGCGAGGCCGGAAACAGCCCCCGGACCGCCCTTGAGCATGACGCGGTAGACCGCTTCCTCGTCCGGGCCGATCCCCAATCGACCGAGCATGGTTCCCCTCCCCCAGGGCGGCGGTGGGTCGCACCGCGCATCACTTCCGCGCCCGTGGTCACGGACGTGGATGCGGCCGCACACTCTACGCGATGGCCGAAACAGGACGGCAGCGTTTGCGGCCCCGGGGACACGGTTGTTACTCCCGGTGCGGGTCCCGGGCACGCGGGCGCCGCCGCGTCCGGGGAGAATGCCCGGGCCGGTGCGGCGGGGTGGCCGTGTACCTCGTAGACGCCCGGCTGGAATCCCCCGCCCACCTCTCCCCGGCCGACGTGCGGGCCCTGCTGTCGCAGGCGGCTCGTCCGGGCGACGGGGTGGAGCACATCTACGTACAGCCGGCGCCGCCGTCCGCCGCGGCACCGCCCCGGGACACGGCTCCGCCCCTCGATGTCGTGCTCTTCCTCTCCCATCTCACTCTGACCGAGTCGGAACGGGCCGCCGACACGGTGCTGAGACGCTGCAATACCGGCGGCCTGCGGTTCAGAAGGCTCTCGGCGATGCCGCTGACCCTGCTGGTGGAACTGCTCGGTCTGGAGGGCTGACCACGGCCGGCCGGCCGTGGTGCGGGGCGGGAGCCTCGGCCCCGGTCCGGTGCCCTCTCCCGGGCGGGCGCCGTGGTCGGCCGAAGCCCCGCTCCGAAGGCGCGTCCGGGCCAGGAGACGTGTCCTCGTCCTGCCATTGCAGGTCCCTGACACGAGAAACCTCTGGGCAAGGCTCCCGGCCCCTAGCAGAGTGATCCCACCGGGACAGAGCGCCGATCGACGGGAAAAGGCGCCCAAACCGGCCGGCACGATCGGCCGGCGTACCCGGACCGCTCTGCTCAGCCGATGCGTCCAGGGGGGACCATGCAGACTTTCCTCAGTGCCACGTACAGAACGGCGTTCGCGGCGGCCGCGCTCGCCGCAGTCGCCCTGGGGGCCGCAACGGTGACCGCGGTCGTCACCGCGGCCCCCGGGACCCACGGGGCACCCTCGGGGCACGGATCCGCGACCATGGCCGGCGGCTTCCACGGCAAGCCCGCCGACGAGGCGAAGAACGGCAACATATGGGGCCCGTGACCGCCGTGGCCCCGGCGACGGCACCGGCCGAGACCCTGCATCTCAACCTGCTCGGTCCGGTCGAGGCCCATCGCGGCGGCGCTCCGGTCAAACTGGGCGGGCCCAAGCCCCGCACGGTGCTGGCCGCGCTGCTCCTCGCCCGGGGTCGGGTGGTCGGCGACACCAGACTGACCACTCTGCTCTGGGACGACCACCCGCCCGCCACCTGCTCGGCCCAACTCCACACGTACGCCTCCCGCGTCCGCCATCTGCTCGGTGGCGGCGTCGAGGTGGAGCGCCGCCGACCGGGCTACCTCATCAGGCTGCCGGAACACGGCGTACGAGTCGACCTGCTGGAGTTCCAGGAACGGGCCGCTCAGGGCACCGAGGCCCTGGCCGCCGGCGACCCGGCGACCGCCGCCGGGGAGCTGCGCCGCGCCCTCGCCGTCTGGCGGGGCGTGGCGCTGGGCGGGGTCTGCGACCCGCTCGCCGACGTCGAGCGCGACCGGCTGGAGGAGGAGCGCCTCGTCACCCTGGAGCGGCGTATCGACGCCGATCTGGAGCTGGGTCGGCACACCGCGCTCATCCCCGAACTCATCGCGCTCATCGCCGCCGACCCCCTGCGTGAGGGACTGCGCGGCCAGCTGATGACGGCGCTCTACCGGTCGGGACGACAGGCGGACGCACTCGCCGCATACCGGGCCGCCCGGGCCACGCTCGCCGACGAACTGGGCCTGGAACCCTCTGCCGAACTACGGCGCCTGCACCAGGCGTTGTTGACCGGGCACCCGTCCCTGCTGCCGCGGTCCGCCCGGGGCACGCAGAACGCGGCACCGGAGTCCGCGCCCGCCGCGGCAGCGACCGCACGGGGCCCCGCGGCCACGGCTGGACGGGCGGCGGCCACACCCCTGACGCGTCGCCCGGACCGGCCTCCGCGGCCGGCCGAACTCCCGCCCGCACCAGCCGACTTCACGGGCCGCGACCAGGAGGTGATGCGACTGGGCACGGCTCTCGCCAGTCGTCGTCCGCGCCGCCCCGACCAGGCCGTCCACGTCGTGACCGGCATGCCCGGCATCGGCAAGACGGCCGTCGCGCTCCGGACGGCGCACCGCGTCAGGCGCTCCTACCCCGACGGACAGATCCACCTCGATCTGCGCGGGTCGGGCCCCGAGCCGCTGGACACGGCGGACGCACTCGGCGAACTGCTGCGGCTGCTGGGCGTTCCGGAGTGCAGGATCCCCGGCACCCTCGACGAGCGTGCCCGCGCCTGGCGCACCCGTACCGCGGACAGACGTCTGCTGCTGCTGCTCGACGACGCGGCCGACGAGCGCCGGCTGCGACCGCTGCTTCCCGTCACCGACGGATGCGCGGTGCTGATCACCAGCCGCTCGGGGCTGTACGCGCTGGAGGGAGTGAACCGTACGGTGCTGGCGCCGCTCCCGGCGTCCGAGTCGCGCATCCTCTTCGAGAAGCTGGCGGGCCGCGCCCGCACGGGTGCCGAACCCGCCGCCGCGGCCGCCGTCGTCGACGCCTGCGCCGGGCTGCCGCTCGCCCTGCGCGTCGCCGGCTCCAAGGTCGCGGCCCGACCGCACTGGCCGCTGTCCCGGCACGCCGAACGGCTCACCGACCCGGACCGGGCCCTGGCCGAACTGGCCTTCGCCGACCTGTCGTTGCCCGACCGTCTCCGGGACGCGTACCGCCGGCTCGAGCCCGCCGCCCGCCGCGCCCTGCGGTTCCACTCGGCACTGGGCCCGCAGCCGGTGACGGCCGGCACGGCCGCCCGCGCCCTGGGGACCGGCACCGAGGAGGCCGAGGAGCTCCTCGCCGACCTGGCCGCCGCCCACTGGGCGTACGCGGTACACGGGCCCGGCGGACTCGCGTACCGGCTGCACCCGCTGGTCGGGCTCTTCGCCGGCGGCATGCTGGCGGAGGAGGAAGGGACCGTCCCACGAGTGTTGCCGGTGCGTTCCTCCTGGGCACTGACCAGAACGGGCGACACGGCCTGACGGCCGGCCCGGAAAGCCCCGGAAGCACCCCGAGACCCGAGAGACGAGGCAGGTCACTCATGCCGAGCCCTTCCGGCTTCAGTTACGAAGCCCGCGCCGACGGCACCATCGTCATCACCCACCGCCGCCGGAAGGCCGCGACACTGCGCGGCGACCGCGCCGCGAGATTCGCCGAGGAGGTGGAGTCCGGCGACGCCCAGGAGGTGATGGCGCGCTGGACGGGCTCGTACAAGTTCGGCAACGAGCGCACCGCCCGCAACCACCCGAGGAACAAGGGGCGCCGCGCCTGACCCGGCCGCGGGAGCGGACGGCGCCCCACGAGAGACAAGAGAGTGGAATCACCGATGACTGGAGCGTCCCGCGGAATCGCCGTCCTCGGCGCGGGCTGCGTCGGCCTGGTCACGGGGGAGCGTGCTTCGCGGAGCTGGTCACCGGGTCGCCGTACGCGACATCAGGCCCGAGCGGACCCGACTGCTGAACTCGGCGAAGTGCCCTTCTTCGAACCGGGTCTCGGCGACCTGATCACCCGGAACAAGGACCGGCCGGCCTTCACCCCGGACGTGCACGAGGCCGCGAGCGACACCGAAGTGGTCTCCGTCCGCGTGGACACCCCGCCCACCGCCTCGGGAGACGCCGGCCTCTCCCGCGAGTGGACGGCCGTCGACGCCCTGCGTGACGCCTCGCCGTCGGCGGGCACTCGCGTCACGCCGCGTACCACTGGTGCGCCTGACCGCCCCGCCATTCGACCCAGTTCGGGTCGTCGAGGAGGTCCCAGGCGTCCGGGAGGCCCGCCCGGCGGAGGAACTCGATCACGTCCCTGTCGTCGTGCGCGAGACCGAGTATCTCCCCGCGTACCGTCACCCGCCGCCCGCCGGACGGGGACGGCCGGTGCACGACGATCGGCGGGGCCATGCCTCCAGGGTGCGCCGCTCCGGTCGTGATCGCAGCCGGTCGCGTCCGGCGGGCGGCCCACACCGGACCGCACGGCGTCTACTCCCCCGGCCCCCCGGGCGGCCGGGGGATGCCGAGGCTGCCCCACGGCGCGCACACCTCGCACATCACCAGCTGCGGGAACTCCTCCAGGGCGATCACGACGTGCTCCTTGTCCAGATAGCCGAGCTGCGTCCGGTACAGACCGCAGTTGCCCCGGTGCAGCACGGGCTGGGCACCCTCCACCCGAGCGGGCTGCAGCTTCCACGACATCTCGATCCGGGCGACCTCACGGCGCCTCCGGTCTTCCTCCTCCTCGCGCTTCAGCTCGTCGAGGGTGCGCTCGGTCTGCCGCAACTGGTAAGCCAGCCAGTCGCGCAGGCCCTCGTTGAGCCTGATCCGCTCTGAGCGCGACAGGTCGGACACGGGCCCCGCCCCGCTCACGCCGCGGCGGAGTTCTCCGGCGGCGCGCCGCCGGAGTCGTCCCCGGACGAGTGGTGCGCCGTGCCGGGCCTTCCGGGCCCGACTCCGCCGGACCCGTGCGGGGCGCCGTGCCCGCCCTCGGCGTGCTTGAGCGCCATACGGGCCTTCACCACGTCCGGTCCTTCGAGGTCCGCCCAGTACGGGTGGGTCGACACCTCGATCGACAGCGTCAGCACGAGCTCCCGCAGCCGGGCCTCCTCGGCCCGCTGCTCCTCGCTCCACCCAGGGCTCTCCGGGAACTCACGGCGGTAGCTGGAGTAGTGCCCCTCTTCCCCCGTCCATCCTTCGGCGGGCTGCACGGACCACGGCAGCTCCCGGCACAGCGCCCGGTACGCGGAACGGGCCCGGTGAAGGCGCAGCTGAGCGTCGCGCAGCTCGTCGGGGAAGTCATATTCGGCCACGGCCAGAATGATACGCCTGTTCGAATATCCGGAGGGAGGGCAAAGGGTGGTGTCGGACACCGTGGGCACCCTCGCCACGGGACGGCGACGTACCGCGTCCACCAGCAATATGTCGACACGACCGGCTAGGTGTTCTGTCCGGGGAGGTTGTGGACGGTGATCCAGATCTCGGCTGAGGGATCTTGAACGGGTGAGGGCCTTCCGGGTTCGGTGTGGATTGCGACGTCTACACCGACCGAAAGGCCCTCGTGCCCCACCGTAATGCACCCCTGACCGAGACCGGGCGTCTGCGTCTGGCCCGCTGCGTGGTCGAGGACAACTGGCCCCTTCGACGCGCCGCGGAACGCTTCCAGGTCTCGCCGACCACGGCCCAGCGCTGGGCCGACCGCTACCGGCAGTTCGGCGAGGCCGGGATGTCCGACCGTTCCTCCCGACCACGGACCAGCCCGCACCGGACCCCGACCCGCACCGAACGGCGGATCATCAAGGTCCGCCTGCTGCGTCGCTGGGGACCAGCCCGCATCGCGCACCTGCTGCGGCTGGTGCCCTCCACCGTGCACCGCGTGCTCACCCGCATCGCCGCCCGGGAGAACAGCCTCCACCAACTGACCACCGCGCCGGGCGCCGCCGCGCCGCGTCCGCTCTCACGGCGCCGGCCGCTCACCGGTCTGGCGGTCGGCGGAACCGTGCTCGCGGCGGTGGCGTGGCCACCGCGTGGTGGTACGGGAAGAGCGGCGGCCCCTTCGACATATCAGAGGCCGTACCGACTCCGAAGGCGCGCGTCCTCGACGCGAAGAAGGGCGACTACGTCCTCGGCGAGGCTCCCGAGCCGATCTGGAAAGTCCCGTCCGCGCTCGCCGAGGACCCGGTGGCGCCGTTGCCCGTCCGGGATGTCCTCATCGTCGCGGCGGCGAAGGGCGGCATCGCCGCGCGCAGCGTCGTCGACGGCTCGGTCCGCTGGTCGGCGCCGGACGTGGTGGCCGCCAGCCGCTACCTGTCCCTTTCCGACCGTTTGGTGGCGGCCGCGGACCGGGACGGAACGCTCGTCAGTCCAGCCTGCCCACTCACGTGACGCTCACGCGCCCGGTCTTCCCTCCAGCCCCAACAGCCGGTCAGCACTCCTATCTGTTGATCACTCTTCGTAGTGGACCGTCGTACCGAGACGATACGAGGGCCGTTCAGCCGCGTTGTCTGCTCTGCAGGGACACCCACCCAAAGGAGCACCGAGCATGTTTGCTCATCTCATGGCTCGAACCACGCCAGCACTCGCCGCGGCATCCGTACTCGCGCTCTTAGCCCCGGCACAGGCGCACGCCACGGCCATCGGGTCCACACCCGTGGCCAGCTTCGACTACCAAGTCGGTGGCGTCACCATGAAGGTCCCCACCGGCTGCATGTTCAGCCACATCATCCGCGGCAAGGGCAAGGACATCACCTACCAGAACGCCGGTGTCGACTGCGGATTCGTCGGAGCACTCAACGCCGGCTTCTGCAACTGGCGGATCGACTTCACCTACGCGAACACCGGCAACAAGACGTACCGCACCTCCCGCGGCACGACCCACACCGAGTGCAAGATCGACCCGATGCGGAACAACGCTCCCCAGACGCTCCCGCACTACGGCAAGGCATGCGCCCACTTGAACATCAACGGTGCCCGTCGGGTCAGCCAGTGCCACCACATCACGAAGTGAGCCGCACATGAGCACTCAGCCCACGAACGAAGACCCAGACCGGGAGACCAAGCGCCGCCGCGCCGGCATCATCGCCTTTCTCATCGGCGCGGCCGCAGCCCTCGCCTTCTTCGCCTTCTTTCCCGGCCTGCCCCACGTCATCGACTGGGGTGCCATCATCGTCTCCCTGGCCGCTGGCGGACTCACCAGCTGGGCATGGCGATCCCGACTCGCGAAGAAGCACGTCAGCTCTCGGTAGGGGCCGCACCGCGCCATGGCCTCACCCCGCAGAGCACGGGCCCCACCGAACCCCGGGTGGTTCAGGTGCGGCCATCGCAGATTCATGGAACTCATCCACGAGGACATGGTCGTGATCCACGCAATCGATGGGCTCCCCTGCCCGTCCCATCGTCGGCCGACCTGACGAAGAGTCAGCACGCGAATGCAAATACCCAGGTCAGACACTGTCTGACCTGGGTAGGAATGGAGCCGCCTTCGGGATTCGAACCCGAGACCTACGCATTACGAGTGCGTTGCTCTGGCCAACTGAGCTAAGGCGGCAAGCTGCGGATATGACTGTTCCGGCAGGAGCAGGCTCGCATCAGCAGCGGCGCCAAGTCTACAGGGTTATTCGGGGTGCCCCTGACCAGCCCGGGTGGTCAGCTCCTCCGGGCCGGTCGTACGGGACGCCGGGGCCCTCCAGTCACCGGCAGCGGGTGCCGTCCGCCGGCGGAGTCCCGGTCAGCAGGTACTTGTTGATCGCCCTGTCGATGCAGTCGCTGCCGCGACCGTACGCCGTGTGACCGTCTCCGTCGTAGGTGAGCAGGGTCCCGGAGTCCAGCTGGCCGGCGAGGGCCTGCGCCCATTTGTAGGGAGTGGCCGGGTCGCGGGTGGTGCCGACGACGAGGATCGGCGCGGCGCCCTTGGCGTCGATGCGGTGCGGGGAGCCGGTGGCGGGCGTGGGCCAGTAGGCACAGCTCAGGGAGGCCCAGGCGAAGTTCCTGCCGAAGACGGGGGACGCCTTCTCGAAGTCGGCGGCGGAGGCCGTGACCTCGTCGGGCGTGGTGAAGGCGGGCGGCAGGTCGAGGCAGCTGACCGCGGAGTAGGCGGACATCAGATTGGAGTACGAGCCGTCGCTCTCGCGCTCGTAGTAACTGTCGGAGAGGGCCAGCAGTCCCGCGCCGTTGCCGTTCATGGCCTCGGTGAGCCCGTCACGGAGCTGCGGCCAGGCGCCCTCGTCGTACATCGCGGCAATGACGCCCGTGGTGGCAAGCGACTCGGTGAGTTCGCGGCTCTCCCCGGTGGACACCGGCTGCGCGTCCAGCTTGGCGAAGAACGCCTTCATCCGGGCCGCCGCGTCCGAGGGCGACTTCGTCCCGAGCGGACAGTCCGAGCGCTTCGTGCAGTCGGCGGCGAAGGACTTGAAGGCCGTCTCGAAACCCTCGGTCTGGTCGCGGTTCATCTGGCGGGCTGGGAGGGACGGGTCCATCGCCCCGTCGAGCACGAGCCGGCCCGCCCGTTCCGGGAAGAGCTCGGCGTAGGTCGCGCCGAGGAACGTGCCGTAGGAGGCGCCGACGTACGACAGCCTCTCGTCGCCCAGCGCGGACCGGAAGATGTCCATGTCCCGCGCCGCCTCGACCGTGGAGACGTGCGGGAGGACCGAGGACGAGCGCTCCTTGCAGCCTGCCGCGAAGCCCTTGAAGGCGGTGCTCAGCTTGTCGACCTCGGCCGGGTCGTCGGGAGTCTGGTCGCTCTGGGTGTATGCGTCCATCTCCTTGCCGTCGAGGCATGTGACGGGCTCGCTGCGGGCCACTCCGCGCGGGTCGATGGCCACCATGTCGTACCGGGCCCGCACCGGAGCGGGGTAGCCGACGCCCGCGTACGCCTGGAGGTAGCCGACGGCCGAGCCGCCCGGGCCCCCCGGATTGACCTGGAGCGAACCGATCCGCTTGCCGGGGCCGGTGGCCTTCACCCGCGCGACGGCCAGCTTGACCGAGGGCCCGTCGGGCTTGGAGTAGTCGAGCGGGGCCTTGAGCGTGGCGCACTGGAAGCCCGGGGCGCCGCAGTTGCGCCAGTCCAGTTTCTGGTCGTAGTACGGCTTCAGCGCGGCGGTCGACACCGGGGAGGGCGCTGCCGCTCCCGGCACCGAACCGGAAGGCTCGGACGCCTCCGAGGCCGGGCCACTGCCGCTGCAGCCCGAGATCAGCAGCCCCAGGGCTGTGGTGAACGCGATGGCGGAGGTCCTGAGGAACTGCCTGGTGTCCATCCTGGGAGCCTATAGGCACGAAGACGGATCATGCCCCTTCGCTCCCGTATGGGTGATTCGCCCGGAAAGAAGCTTCGGCGGCGGCCGGGGCATGGGACTGCGCGGAGGACCTCCGACGCCGAGAGCGCGGCCACCACACCGCCCATCGGCTGCTACCGCCCCGCGGCTCCGGAGCGCCCGGCAGTCACCCCGTGCGCAGGGCCATCGTCATCGCCTCCACCGCCAGCAGCGGTGCCACATTCGTGTCCAGAGCAGCTCGGCAGGCGAGGACCGCCTCCATCCGGCGCAGGGTCCCCTCCGGGCTGGAGCCGCGCGCCACCCGGTCGAGGGCGTCCCGCACGTCCTCGTTGGCGAGGGCGACCGTCGAGCCGAGCTGGAGCGCGAGCACGTCCCGGTAGAAGCCGGTGAGGTCGGTGAGTGCGAGATCGAGGCTGTCCCGCTGGGTACGGGTGCGACGGCGCTTCTGCCTGTCCTCCAGCTCCTTCATCGCCCCCGCCGTGCCCCGCGGCATCCGCCCGCCCGCCGCCGCGCCCAGGGCGGCCTTGAGGTCCTCGGTCTCCTTGGCGTCGATCTCCTCCGAGACCTGTCTGGCGTCCTCGGTCGCCGCGTCGATCAGCTCCTGCGCCGCTCTCAGGCAGCCGCCGACGTCCTCGACCCTCAGCGGGAGCTTGAGCACGGTCGCACGGCGGGCGCGGGCCGCCTCGTCGGTGGCGAGCCGCCGGGCCCGGCCGATGTGCCCCTGGGTCGCCCGGGCTGCGGACGCGGCGGCCTCGGGCTCGATGCCGTCCCGCCTCATCAACACATCGGCGACGGCGCCGACGGAAGGCGTGCGGAGGGAGAGGTGGCGGCAGCGGGAGCGGATCGTGGGCAGCACGTCCTCCAGGGAAGGCGCGCACAGCAGCCACACCGTGCGCGGAGCGGGCTCCTCCACGGCCTTCAGCAGCACGTTCCCCGCGCCTTCGGTGAGGCGGTCGGCGTCCTCCAGGACGATGACCTGCCAGCGGCCGACCGCGGGTGACAGCTGGGCGCGGCGGACGAGGTCGCGGGTCTCCTTCACGCCGATGGACAGCAAGTCGGTCCGGACCACCTCGACGTCGGCGTGCGTGCCGACCAGGCTGGTGTGACAGCCGTCGCAGAAGCCGCAGCCCGGTGCGCCGCCCAGCGCCCGGTCGGGGCTGGTGCACTGCAGGGCCGCGGCGAAGGCGCGGGCCGCGGTGGAACGGCCCGAGCCCGGCGGTCCGGTGAAGAGCCAGGCGTGCGTCATCCTCGACGCGGCGGGAGGCGGCTCCCCCGCCGCGTCCGCCGTGACGAGCGCGTCGGCGTCCCGTGCGGCGGCGGCGAGCTGCTCCTGGACACGCTCCTGGCCGACCAGGTCGTCCCACACGGCCATCCGCCGCCACCGCCTTACTCCGTCGTACGAACTGCGGGCTCCGGACCACGTGTCACGAACCGCGTGCCGGGTGCCGGGTGCCGCGAGATCCTGCACCGGCCTTCCATTGTGGGGCAGGGGTCGGACACACCTCACCGCCTGTGGACAACCGGGTTCGGCCGGCGCCCGGCGCTCGGTCCGGCCATGGCCCGAGCCCGGCCGGACCGGCGGGTATCCGCCCGCTGCCGTGACCGGAAGGGCCAGCGGCTCGCGACACCCCCGCACGGCACCGGCTGTTCCGCCGCACCACCCGGCTGCGTCCGGTGCGAGGGCGATGCTCCGCGGGGGGATGCCCGGCTACCAGGACGACTCTCCGCCGCGCGGCGCACCGCACCGGACACCGCGAGCCTCCCGGTGGCCTTCCGGGCCACGGCCCTCAGCCCTCCCGGCGCCGGTCGTCCCCGTCGTCGTGCGGCCCCAGCAGTTCGTCCGCCAGGGTCGGCAGGTCGTCGAGCGGGGTCTCCTCCGCCCAGTCGGAACGGCGGCGCGGCCGGCCCTCCTCGTCGACCTGGGGCAGCTCACGCGTGCGCTCCTCCCCCGCGGGGGCGGACGTCTCGTGCCGGAAGAGGCCCGGTGGCACGCGGTCCGCGGGGCTCTCGCCCGCCACCGGCGGCAGCACCGCCGTCTCGTCGGCGCCGGCTGTCCCCGGTCGGTCGCCCCGCACCGGCGGCAGCACCGCCGTCTCGTCCGCGGCGTCCCGGGACACCGTCGCGTTCCCCGGAGCCGCACCCCGCGCACTGCTCGTGTTCCCCTCCGGAGGCTGCGGCACCTGGG
This sequence comes from Streptomyces sp. NPDC049887, assembly GCF_040656535.1. NCBI lineage: Bacteria > Bacillati > Actinomycetota > Actinomycetes > Kitasatosporales > Streptomycetaceae > Streptomyces > Streptomyces sp. NPDC049887. The sequence continues at coordinate 123,113 of NZ_JBFAMM010000010.1, forward strand.
GGAGGACCGTCGTCTCCGCGTCCTCCTTCGCCATGTCGACGCGCGGGCGCGGGGTCTCGACCGTCTGCGTGACGTCGTTCGCCCCCACCACGGGAGTCGGCACCGTCGTCTCGGCGGCCGAGGACTCAGCGGCGGCCGCGGCAGCCTCCGCCGCCCGGCGTGCCTCCTCCGCCCGAAGCAGGGCCTCCTCGGCCTTGCGCTGCTTCTCGCGACGGCGCTCCTCGGCCTCGGTCCGCAGCCGGGCCTCCTCCTCGGCCTGCCGACGGCGGCGCTCCGCCTCCTCCCGGCGGGTCCTCTCCTCGGCCTCGCGCCGGCGCCGTTCCTCCTCGGCCAGCCGCCGGGCCTCCTCGGCACGCTGCCTGGACTCCTCCGCCTGCCGCTCGGCCTCCCGACGACGCGCTTCCTCCAGTTCGCGGCGCTTGCGCTCCTCCTCCTCGGCGCGCAGCTTCGCGAGCTGCTCCTGGCGCTCACGCTCCAGTCGCTCCTCCTCGGCCCTGCGGGCGGCCTCCTCCTCGGCCCTGCGCCGGGCCTCCTCCTCGGCGGCCTTCCGCGCCTCCTCCCGGGCCTTCACCTCGGCCTCGGAGAGCGGCAGCATCCGGTCGAGCCGATGCCGTACGACCGTGGTGACGGCCTCGGGCTCCTGGCCCGCGTCCACGACGAGGTAGCGGCCGGGGTCGGCGGCGGCCAGGGTGAGGAACCCGGCCCGGACCCGCCGGTGGAACTCGGCCGGCTCGGACTCCAGCCGGTCCGGAGCCTCCGTGAACCGCTCGCGCGCGGTCTCCGGGGAGACGTCGAGCAGCACGGTCAGATGCGGGACGAGCCCGTCCGTCGCCCAGCGCGAGATCCGGGCGATCTCGGTCGGGGAGAGGTCGCGGCCCGCTCCCTGGTAGGCCACGGACGAGTCGATGTAGCGGTCCGAGACGACGACTGCTCCGCGCTCGAGCGCGGGGCGGACGACGGTGTCGATGTGCTCGGCGCGGTCGGCGGCGTACAGGAGGGCCTCGGCCCGGTGCGACAGCCCGGCCGACGAGACGTCGAGCAGGATGGAGCGCAGCCGCTTGCCGACGGGCGTGGCGCCGGGTTCACGGGTGACGACGACCTCGTGCCCCTTGGCGCGGATCCACTCCGCGAGCGCCTCGACCTGCGTGGACTTCCCGGCACCGTCGCCGCCCTCGACGGCGATGAAGAAGCCGGTGGCCGCGGGTGCCTGGGCGGGGTCCGCGCCGCGGCGGACCGCGTCGGCCAGATCGCGGCGCAGCGGCACGCCGGCCCGGTCGTCGGTCCTGGCGAGGACGATCACGGCCACGGGCAGCAGCAGCGCGCCGACCAGCATCAGGGTGAACGCGGCGCCGCCGTGCGCGAACACGAACTCTCCGCTGGCCAGGCGGTGCGGGCCGATGGCGGCGGCCAGCAGCGGGGCGCCGACGGCTCCGAGCCCGATGGCGACTCGGACGACGGCCTGCAGGTGCTCGGTGATCCTCGGCCGCCGGAACTCCTCGGTCTCCAGGTCGATCAGCGCGTGCCCGGTGTGCGCGGCGACACCGGCCGAACCGCCGGCGAGGACCGCGAGGAACAGCACCGTCGCCGTGTCCGGGACGAGTCCCATCGCCAGCAGCGCCACGCCGCTGACGGCGATCACCAGCGCGAGGAGCCTGCGGCGGGACAGCGCGGGCAGTACGCCCGGGGCTCCTCGGACGCCGAGCACCGTGCCCCCGGTCAGGGCGAGCACGAACAGGGCGAACGCGGCCGGGCCGCCGCCCAGGTCGCGTGCGTGCAGAACGGACACGGCGGCTGCGGAGGCGACGGCCCCGGCGATCGCGGCGCAGGCCAGGACCAGCAGCGGGACCGCACCGGTACGGCCCTTGTCGTGGCCGTTGCCGGTGGACGGGCGGCGCAGGCCCTCCAGCGGGGAACGGGGGCGCGGCGTCTGGGTGTCCGGGAGTTCGACGGCGGCCAGGACGGACAGCGAAGCGGCGAAGAGGCCCGCCGCCACGTACGACCCGAGTGCGGCCTGGTGCACCGTGAACCACTCGACGCCGGTACCGAGCAGATTGCCGATCAGCGTCGCCGCGAGCAGTGCGGCGGCGCCGGCGGGAACGACCGCGAAGGAGGTGCGGAGGGACAGCCTCCGCAGGGCGTCCTGATGGTCCGGCAGCGGGCGTACGGCCGCGCCCTCCAGCGGCGGCGGGGGCAGCAGCGCGGGAGCGGCGCTCTCCCGGGCGACGGTCCAGAAGCGTTCGGCGACGCCGACGACGAAGACCGTGGCGAGCACGTACGCAACGGCGCTGTCCGGGGTCCAGTCGATCCACAGCGGAGCGATGACGAGCAGGGCGATGCGGACGCCGTCGGCGCCGATCATGGTCCAGCGGCGGTCCAGCGGCCCGCCCGGCGCGGTCAGCGCGGTGAGCGGGCCGAGGAGTACGGCCCCGAAGAGGAACGTGGCGAGTATGCGGATCCCGAAGACGGCTGCGACGGCGAAGGCGGCGCCCCGGTATCCGCCGCCGAAGGCTCCCTCGGCGACCGCCGTCTGAAGCGCCAGGAGGACCAGCACCAGGAGGGCGAGGGCGTCACCGATTCCGCCGACGACTTGCGCACTCCACAACCGGCGCAGCGCGGGTACACGCAGGAGCGACCGTACGGCGCGCTCGCGTGAGTCCGCGGCCAGTGCGTCGGCGGCACGTGCTTCGGGTTCAGAGGTGGGGCTCTGGGCCGTTGGCTGCTCGGCTCGCGTCATTCGCCCAGCCTATCCGGAGGAGATTGCTCCCCGGAGGCCCAGCCCGAACAAACGGGCGGCGGGTGTCCGTGGAACGGCGGAGGGACGCCCGTGGTCCTCCACGGGGCGCCCCTTGCCGGACGTTCGTGACGCGCCGAGCCGCGGCCGCTCTCGCCGTTCGCTACTCGTCCGAGGACGACGTCCTCGCCGCCGAGGTCTTCCCGGCCGTCGTCTTCTTGGCGGCCGCCTTCGCCGTGGTCGTCTTCTTCGCCGCGGTCTTCTTGGCGGCCGTCGTCTTCTTGGCGGCCGTGGTCTTCTTCGCCGCGGTCTTCCTGGCCGTCGCCTTCTTCGCGGGAGCCTTCTTGGCGGCCTTCTTCGCCGGGCCCTTGGCGCGCTTCTCGGCGAGCAGCTCGTAGCCGCGCTCCGGGGTGATCGTCTCGACGCTGTCGCCCGTCCGCAGGGTCGCGTTGGTCTCGCCGTCGGTGACGTACGGGCCGAAGCGGCCGTCCTTCACCACGACGGGGCGCTCGCTCACCGGGTCGGTGCCCAGCTCCTTCAGCGGCGGCTTGGCGGCCGCACGGCCACGCTGCTTCGGCTGGGCGTAGATCGCCAGCGCCTCGTCGAGCGTGATGTTGAAGATCTGGTCCTCGGTCTCCAGGGAGCGGGAGTCCGTGCCCTTCTTCAGGTAAGGACCGTAGCGGCCGTTCTGGGCGGTGATCTCGACGCCCTCGGCGTCCTTGCCGACGACGCGCGGCAGCGACATCAGCCTGAGCGCGTCCTCGAGGGTCACCGTGTCGAGGGCCATCGACTTGAAGAGGGAGGCCGTCCGCGGCTTGACCGCGTTCTTGCCGGTCTTCGGCGTGCCCTCGGGCAGGATCTCGGTGACGTACGGGCCGTAACGGCCGTCCTTGGCGACGATCTCGTGGCCGGTCTCGGGGTCCTTGCCCAGCTCGAAGTCACCGCTCGGCCTGGCCAGCAGTTCCTCGGCGAGTTCGACGGTCAGCTCGTCCGGCGCGAGGTCGGTCGGCACGTCGGCGCGCTGGTGGCCCTCCGCGTCCTTCTCTCCTCGCTCCACGTACGGCCCGTAGCGGCCGACGCGCAGCACGATCTCGCTGCCGACCGGGAAGGACGAGATCTCCCGGGCGTCGATCGCGCCGAGGTCGGTGACGAGCTCCTTCAGTCCGCCGAGGTGGTCGCCGTCGCCGTTCCCGGCCTCGGCGGCCCCGCCGGTCCCCGTGCCCTCGCCGAAGTAGAAGCGCCTCAGCCACGGCACCGCCTGGGCCTCGCCCCGCGCGATGCGGTCGAGGTCGTCCTCCATCTTGGCGGTGAAGTCGTAGTCGACGAGCCGGCCGAAGTGCTTCTCCAGCAGGTTGACCACGGCGAAGGAGAGGAAGGACGGCACGAGTGCCGTGCCCTTCTTGAACACGTAGCCGCGGTCGAGGATGGTGCCGATGATCGACGCGTACGTCGACGGGCGGCCGATCTCTCGCTCTTCCAGCTCCTTGACCAGGCTGGCCTCGGTGTAGCGGGCCGGGGGCTTGGTCGCGTGCCCGTCCGCCGTGATCTCCTCGGCGGTGAGCCGGTCGCCCTCGGCGACCTGCGGCAGCCGTCGCTCGCGGTCGTCCAGCTCCGCGTTCGGGTCGTCGGCACCCTCGACGTACGCCTTCATGAAGCCGTGGAAGGTGATGGTCTTGCCCGAGGCCGAGAACTCGGCGTTCCGGCCGTCGGAGCCGGTGCCGCCAATCCTGACGGTGACGGAGTTGCCGACCGCGTCCTTCATCTGGGAGGCGACGGTCCGCTTCCAGATCAGCTCGTAGAGACGGAACTGGTCGCCGGTCAGACCGGTCTCGGCCGGGGTGCGGAAGCGGTCGCCCGAGGGACGGATCGCCTCGTGCGCCTCCTGGGCGTTCTTGACCTTCCCGGCGTAGGTGCGCGGCTTCTCGGGCAGGTAGTCGCCGCCGTACAGCTGCGTGACCTGCGCCCGGGCCGCCGCGACGGCGGTGTCGGAGAGCGTGGTCGAGTCCGTACGCATATAGGTGATGAAGCCGTTCTCGTACAGCTTCTGCGCGATCTGCATCGTCGCCTTCGCACCGAAGCCGAGCTTGCGCGAGGCCTCCTGCTGGAGCGTCGTCGTACGGAACGGGGCGTACGGAGAGCGGCGGTACGGCTTGGACTCGACCGAGCGGACCGAGAACGCGGCGTTCTCGAGGGCGGTCTTCAGGGCGCGCGCGTTCGCCTCGTCGAGGTGGAGCACCTGGTCGGACTTGAGCCGTCCGTCCGGACCGAAGTCGCGGCCCTGGGCTACGCGCCGTCCGTCGACGGCGGTCAGTCGCGCGGTGAAGGCCGCGGGGTCGGAGGGGTCTCCGGCACGGCCGGTGGAGAACGTGCCGGTCAGGTCCCAGTACTCGGCGGAGCGGAACGCGATGCGCTCGCGTTCCCGCTCGACGACGAGACGGGTGGCCACGGACTGGACACGGCCCGCGGAGAGCCGCGGCATGACCTTCTTCCACAGGACCGGCGAGACCTCGTAGCCGTAGAGGCGGTCGAGGATGCGTCGGGTCTCCTGGGCGTCGACCATGCGCTTGTTGAGCTCGCGCGGGTTGGCGACGGCCTCCTGGATCGCGGCCTTGGTGATCTCGTGGAAGACCATCCGCTTGACCGGGACCTTGGGCTTCAGGACCTCCAGCAGGTGCCAGGCGATGGCTTCGCCCTCGCGGTCCTCATCGGTGGCGAGGTAGAGCTCGTCCGAGCCGGCCAGCTGCTCCTTGAGCTTTCTGACCTGGGCCTTCTTGTCGGCGTTGACGACGTAGATCGGCTGGAAGTCGTGCTCGACGTCCACACCGAGCCGCCGCACCTCACCGGTGTACTTCTCGGGGACCTCGGCGGCACCGTTCGGGAGGTCGCGAATGTGCCCGACGCTCGCCTCGACGACGTAGCCGGGGCCGAGGTAGCCCTTGATCGTCTTCGCCTTGGCAGGCGACTCGACGATGACGAGTCGGCGGCCGCCCTGTGCGGTCTCGCTGGTCGGGGACAACTTCGCTCTTCTCTCCGGTCGACGCTCGGTGGGCTCGTACGGCGTACAACGTACGGCGTACGGCCGTACTGCACTTTGCTGTCGCTGCGGAGTGTGACGGTACAACCCGCCCCCGTGTCAAACGGCAAAAGCTCGCAACGGCCACTCGAACGGTAACCCGACTCCGGGCAATCCTGCCGCCCGGACTGCCATGGCGGACACCCGGGGGCGGCGGCCGGGCGCCGGGCGCGAGGCGGTCAGAATCGGCTGAAGCACCAGACGCCGGCGAGCAGGAAGCCCGCGCCGAAGATCGTGCCGAGGGCGGCGGCCGTGGCCGGATTCACGCCGTGAGCGACCGGGGCCCGGTGCCGGACCCGCACTCCCGTCCATATCAGCAGTGCGGCTCCGAACAGCGCGAACACCGTTCCCGCGAAGTACGCCGGACCGCTCTCCATGCCCGTCTCCCATTTCTCGGCCTGACCCGGGAAGCCCCGTGGCCGAGGCTGGCACCTCCGGGCGTCCCCCACCCGAATTCCAGGTGAACGCGACACGGGTTCACCCGGGCGGCGCCGCTGGGGGTCGATTTCCGGAGCAACGGATTCCGGGAGGTGGGCGGGCAGGCGCACACGGACGGCCGGACCCGGACCGACGCGTCCGCCGGCTCCACCGCGGACTCGACCGGAGTCCGGACGGACATGCGCACAATGGCCGGTTTCGTGCGGGAGCGATGGCCGACGGGCACCGCCCGGCCGGGAGAAGGAGCCGTTCAGCTCCTGCCGACGGCTCGAGCGGTACCGACGGCCCGAGCGTCGACGGGAGGGAACCCGGTCAGGTCGCCGCCGCAGAGAGCGGACGGGTCCGGCCGCCGCCCGGAGACGGGTGGGAAGCCGTTCCACCGGTGGGACGGCCCCGGTGGGTGGCCGGACGGCGCAGGGGCGGCCCCGGTGGGCAGCACCTCGTGCGCCGGCGCGGACCGCGGGGACGTCCGCGCGCGGCGCGTGTCTCAGCCGCGCGGAACGGCGGGCTCCAGGAAGCCCTCCTGCACCAGCGCCCTGATCGCCTCGGGCGTGCGGTCACGCAGCAGCACCGGATCCTCGCCGACCAGCTGGGCGATGGCGTCGAGGATCCTGCCCGCGCTCAGCGTGCCGTCGCAGACGCCGGCGAAACCGGCACCGACCGTGTCCACCTTCGTGGCCCGCCGCATACCGCGGCTCTGACGCAGCACGACGTGCTCGGGGTCCTCGGCGCCCGGCAGCCCGACCTGTTCCTGCACCACCTCGTCCACGAGCACGAAGTGGTCGGCGAGCAGCGCCGCGTCGTCGTGCGTGCGCAGATAGTCCTGCCGGGCGAAGTGGCCCCGTACGGCTTCGCCGAGCGGCTGCTCGACCGGGTGGGGCCACTCCTCGACGACGATCGACGGCCGGTCCGAGTCCGTCTTCCGGAGGCTGATCCAGCCGAAGCCGACCGCCTTGGTCCCGCGCGCCTCGAACTCGTCGAGCCACTCGGCGTAGCGCGCCGCGTACGCGTCGGGATCGGTGCGGTGGTCACCGCTGTCCCTGAGCCACAGTTCGGCGTACTGCGTCACGTCCTGCACCTCGCGCTGAACGATCCAGGCGTCGCAGCCGCGTGGCACCCAGGAGCGCACCCGCTCCTGCCAGTCCTCCCCCTCCACGTGCTGCCAGTTGGCGAGGAACTGCGCGAACCCCCCTTCGTTCAAACGGTCCCCGGCCTGCTGAACGAGCGAGCGGCACAGATCGTCCCCGCCCATTCCGCCGTCCCGGTACGTGAGCCGGGCGCCCGGTGAGATGACGAACGGCGGGTTCGACACGATCAGGTCGAACGTCTCCGACCCGACCGGCGCGAAGAGGGAGCCCTCGCGCAGATCCGCCTCGGGAGCGCCGGACAGCGCCAGGGTGAGGCGGGTGAAGGCCAGGGCCCGTGGATTGAGGTCCGTGGCCGTGACCCGGGTGGCGTGCTGGGTGGCGTGGAGGGCCTGGATGCCGGAGCCGGTGCCGAGGTCGAGGGCGGAGGACACCGGGGTGCGGACCGTGATGCCGGCGAGAGTGGTGGACGCGCCGCCGACACCGAGGACGACGCCCTCGTCACGGCCGCTAGCGCCGCCGGCTCCGCCCACCGCGCAGCCGAGGTCGGAGACGATGTACCAGTCCTGCCCCTCTGGCCCGCCGTACGGGCGGACGTCCACCGTCGCCCGGATGCCGTCGGAGCACTCGGCCACCCAGCCGTCTTCGAGCGCCATGTCCACGGGCAGCGCCTCCCGGGCACACTCGGGTGCCACCGTGCGCTGCAGCAGGAAGAGCCGCACGAGCGTCTCCAGCGGGGACGCGCCGCGCGTGGCGCGCAGCGCCGGGACGGTCTCACTGCGGGCGAGGGCGCTGTAGGCGGGTGCGCCGAGAAGTTCGAGCAGCCCGTCGGCGGTGAAGTCGGCGGCGAGCAGGGCGTCGCGGAGCCGGGCGGACTGGTCGGGAACGGGAAGGCCTGCGGCAAGGCTGGTCGTACTCACCCGCCCATTCTCACCCGCGGCACTCCGCCTTCGCCGCCGCTGCCACGCCCACGGGGCGGCCGCGGGCCCATCCGGTTCGGCACACGGTCCGGTTGAAACAGTCGGCTTCGCGGAGTGCGGTGCGCGGAAACCTGTGCGCGGAAACCGGTCCGCCCGCGGGCAGCCGAGGGCCACGGCGCTCCCGCCCCGCTGGAGCGTGTCGGGGCCGGCCCCGACACGGTGGGCCGACCGGGACGCGGGCTCCCGGCGTGGCGGGACCCCGGAAACGGCGCCGGGCGGTCCGTCCGTCCGCCGCGGCACCGGCGCGACTACTCGGACGTCCCCTTGGACGCCTCGGGCTCGGCGGATCCGGCCGACTTCGACGGGCCGGCCGCGTTCGACGGCTTGCTGCCGGGCTCGGAGGCACCGTCGCCCGTGCCGGCGGGAGCGGTCACCGACGGCTTCGCCCGCTGGCAGCCCTTCTGCTTCCCCATCGCCCTGCCCAGATCGCCGGACTGCAGCTTGCCGAGCGCGACCTGGTCCATCTTCTGGATCTTCTTCAGCCCGTTCGCGACGTCCTGCAGGCCGTCCGCGAACTTCTGCTGGTTCTTCGGATCGAGCGCGTCGACCTTCTTCTTGAGGTCGAGATAGGCCGTCGCGGTCGCGTTGAGCTCCTTGACCGCGTCCTGCCGGAGCTGCTCCTGGCCCTCACCGGGCGGGGAACCGGCGGCCTGCACCGCGGAGGCGAGCGCCTTGTTGGCGTCGGCGATGTCCTGGAAGGCCTTGGAGTCGGCCGCCTGTATGTCGGCGGGCTTGCCGTCGACGGCGGTCGAGATGATCGCCTGCTGGGCGTCGGTCCGCTTCTGGATCTGCGGCTGCGCCTTGTCACAGACGCTCTTCGCCCAGGCATCCACCTTGCCGCTGTCGTCTTCGTCACTGCAGCCCGTCAGCGCGAGCACCAGCACGGCACCGCTGGACACTGCGGCCGCGAGCTTCTTGTTCACCTTCACCCGATCGGTCCCTTCCAAGGCTCTCGGCCCCGGAACATACACGGCCTTCGCACAACAATCCCGGGCCGAATGTCAGGCTTGCTCGCGTATGCAATATTTCGCCCCAGGAGAGACAAGGCTCACCGCCGTCTCCGCTCCCGGTCTCCCCCCGGGAGCGCGAACGGGCGGGCATCGCGGTCGACCACGATGCCCGCCCGTGCTGTGAGCAGGTGTTTCGTCCGGGTGAAGGCTCTACTGCGAAACGACCGCCGGGTCCGGTGACTTCGACGACCGCTCGGCGGCGTTGCCTTCGTCACCCACCGCGACCGAACGCCTCTTTGAGATGTACACCGCACCGACGATGACCAGGATCGCCAGGGTCGCGATCACCGCCCGCACGCCGGCGTTGGCGTCGTCGCCGTAACTGAACTGCACGACCGCGGGCGCGATGAGCAGCGCCACGAGGTTCATCACCTTCAGCAACGGGTTGATCGCCGGGCCCGCGGTGTCCTTGAACGGATCGCCGACCGTGTCACCGATCACCGTCGCCGCATGCGCCTCACTGCCCTTTCCGCCGTGGTGCCCGTCCTCGACGAGCTTCTTGGCGTTGTCCCACGCGCCACCGGAGTTGGCGAGGAAGACGGCCATGAGGGTGCCCGTGCCGATCGCGCCGGCGAGGTACGAGCCGAGGGCGCCGACGCCGAGCGTGAAGCCGACCGCGATGGGCGCCATGACGGCGAGCAGACCCGGAGTGGCCAGCTCGCGCAGGGCGTCCTTGGTGCAGATGTCGACGACGCGTCCGTACTCCGGCTTCTCGCTGTAGTCCATGATCCCGGGGTGCTCACGGAACTGTCGCCGTACCTCGAAGACCACGGACCCGGCGGACCGGGACACGGCGTTGATCGCCAGCCCGGAGAACAGGAAGACGACAGCGGCGCCGAGGACCAGACCCACCAGGTTGTTGGGCTGGGAGATGTCCAGACTCAGGCCCATCTCCCCGGCCTTGGCGCTCACCTCCGCGACAGCTGTGGCGATCGCGTCCCGGTACGAGCCGAAGAGCGCCGCCGCCGCGAGTACGGCCGTCGCGATGGCGATGCCCTTGGTGATCGCCTTGGTGGTGTTGCCGACGGCGTCCAGGTCGGTGAGGACCTGCGCCCCCGCGCCCTCGACGTCGCCGGACATCTCCGCGATGCCCTGGGCGTTGTCCGAGACCGGCCCAAAGGTGTCCATGGCGACGATGACACCGACGGTGGTGAGGAGTCCGGTGCCGGCGAGGGCCACGGCGAACAGCGCGAGCATGATGGACGTACCGCCGAGCAGGAACGCCCCGTACACGCCGAGACCGATCAACAGCGCGGTGTAGACGGCGGATTCCAGGCCGATGGAGATACCGGCGAGGACGACGGTGGCCGGCCCGGTGAGCGAGGACTTGCCGATGTCGCGGACCGGGCGGCGGGTGGTCTCGGTGAAGTACCCGGTCAGTTGCTGGATCAGGGCGGCCAGCACGATGCCGATGGCGACGGCGACCAGCGCGAGGATGCGCGGGTCTCCCTCATGACCCCTGATCGCGGGCTCGGTGACTCCGCTCAGCTCGGCGTACGACGACGGCAGGTAGGCGAACACCGCCGCGGCCACCAGGGCCAGCGAGATCACCGCGGAGATGAAGAAGCCGCGGTTGATCGCGGACATCCCGCTGCGGTCGGCGCGCCGCGGGGCGACCGCGAAGATACCGATCATCGCGGTGACCACGCCGATCGCCGGGACGATCAGCGGGAAGGCCAGCCCCAGATCGCCGAAGGCGGCCTTGCCCAGGATGAGGGCGGCGACGAGCGTGACGGCGTACGACTCGAAGAGGTCGGCTGCCATGCCGGCGCAGTCGCCCACGTTGTCACCGACGTTGTCCGCGATGGTCGCGGCGTTGCGCGGGTCGTCCTCGGGGATGCCCTGCTCGACCTTGCCGACGAGGTCCGCTCCGACGTCCGCGGCCTTGGTGAAGATGCCACCGCCGACACGCATGAACATGGCGATCAGCGCGGCGCCGAGGCCGAAGCCCTCCAGGACCTTGGGGGCGTCCGCGGCGTAGACGAGGACGACGCAGGAGGCACCGAGCAGGCCGAGGCCCACGGTGAACATGCCCACCACACCGCCGGTACGAAAAGCGATCTTCATTGCCTTGTGCGCGACTGCCGTCAGATCCTTCGCCGGCTCGCCTTCGGCAGGGGTCGCCTCACGCGCCGCCGCGGCCACGCGCACATTCGCGCGTACCGCGAGACGCATGCCGATGTATCCGGTGGCGGCCGAGAACAGCGCACCCACCAGGAAGAAGACCGAACGTCCCAGTCTCTGCGACCAGTCGTCCGCCGGCAGCAGCATCAGCAGGAAGAAGACGATCACGGCGAAGACGCCGAGGGTGCGCAACTGCCGGGCCAGATAGGCGTTTGCGCCCTCCTGGACGGCTGCCGCGATCTTCCTCATGGACTCGGTGCCTTCACCGGCCGCCAGCACCTGGCGCACCAGCAACTGGGCGACGACCAGCGCCGCGATCGCGACGACCGCGATGACAATTACGATCATTCTGTTGTCATCGGTGAGTACCGCGGCCGCAAGGGAAGTGGGTTCGGTCAGGGTTGGGTTGAAGAGCCCCGCCATTCGTCCTCCTTGACGTTCAGAGCTCAAGATGTGGACGGATTGTAGGGAGCGGAACCTGATCAAAACAGTGCGCGACAAATGGAATTGACCTTCGTTCGCTCCTCACCAAATGATCGCGTCTCAGGATTGCCCCCGAAAGCGGTAACGGGGCAAAAGCATTGACGCTTGATCAATGATCTAGGGAAATGAAAAAGGCCCTGCTCAGCAGGGCCTCCAAAAAAGGTGGACGCAGGCGCCGCCGTCAGCACGGCACGCCAGGAACACTCATCGGGTCATGACACGATCGTGGCCGGATTCGTCGGCCAGGTCATCCGGATGACACCTCCCTGCTCACCCGTCGTCACCTCCACGTCGTCGACGAGACCGCTGATCACCGCGAGCCCCATCTGGTCCCGCCCGTCGGCGTCCTCGTGGTCGTCACCGGAACCGGAGCCGTGCCTCCCGGCCTCCGCTCCCGCGGGGACACCGGAAACGGGCACCTCGTCGCCGACCTCGATCGAGAAGGACTTCTCCTCCTCGGTGAGCAGGACTCGCACGGGAGCCGCGACGCCATGACTGCGGTGCAGCCCCACGGCACGGCTGCACGCCTCGCCGACGGCGAGCCTGACCTCGTCCAGCACCGCCTCGTCCACCCCTGCGCGCCGCGCCACGGCGGCCGCCACGAGGCGGGCCGTCCTGACGTGCTCGGGCTGAGCACTGAAGCGGAGTTCAACGGTGGCCATGCGGTCCCCCTCGACGTACGAGCGTGCGAGCGTGCTTCTCAGAGGCACCGGGCCTGCGCCCGGCACCCTGGCCTTCCTCCGGACTCCCCGGAGCCTCCGAACGCGCCGGAGTCCCCGGGGAACCCCCGCGGCGACTCAGTCGGTCGCCGCGACGGCCTCGTCGACCGTGGTGTGAATGGGGAACACCTTGGTCAGACCAGTGATCCGGAAGATCTTGAGAATGCGCTCCTGGTTGCAGACCAGGCGCAGCGAGCCTTCATGCGCACGCACGCGCTTCAGACCGCCCACGAGCACGCCGAGGCCGGTCGAGTCGAGGAAGTCCACGCCCTCCATGTCGACAACCAGGTGGTAGCTGCCGTCGTTCACCAACTCGACCAACTGCTCGCGCAGCTTGGGCGCGGTATACACATCAATCTCGCCACCGACCTCGACGACCGTGCGGTCGCCGCCAGGGCCGGACACATTGCGAGTCGACAGGGACAGGTCCACGGATCCTCCAGCACCTTGCTATCGAGCGGTCGCCCCTCGGTCTCCCCGGCGGAGCCAGGGGACGGATCGCCAGCCGCGATGGCATTCAATCACTTACCAGCAGCCATGCACGACGCCTTGGGACCATTGTCCGTCACGCCGGTGACACACTCGGTGCCGATGGCCATGAATCACCGACCCAGACGACCCGCCGAGAGCGGGGAAACCCGCCCCTCCCCCGGTACGGTCCTCGACCGGCTCACCGCGGTGGCGGGCCGGGCTGCGCGCATCACTCATACGGAGCACTTGCCCCCCAGGCCGGGTCGCCATGCAGTCTGGCCGCACCGTATCCGCGCGGAAGTGATCAACGCCATCCAGCAGGCCGGAATCGAACATCCCTGGGCCCACCAGGCATCCGCCGCCGAGCACGCCCTTGACGGCGAGTCGGTCGTGATCGCCACCGGAACCGCGTCCGGCAAGTCGCTCGCCTACCTCGCGCCGGTCCTCAGCACCCTGCTGGACGGCTCGGAGGCGCCCAACGGACGGGGCACCACCGCCCTCTACCTGGCCCCGACGAAGGCCCTCGCCGCGGACCAGCGCCGCGCCGTGAAGGAGCTGGCGTCGCCGCTCGGCAACCGCGTGCGGCCGGCCGTGTACGACGGTGACACCCCGGTCGAGGAGCGGGAGTGGGTCCGCCAGTACGCGAACTACGTCCTGACCAACCCGGACATGCTGCACCGGGGCATACTCCCGTCGCATCCCCGCTGGTCCTCCTTCCTGCGTTCCCTGCGCTACGTCGTGATCGACGAGTGCCACACCTACCGCGGAGTCTTCGGGTCCCACGTCGCCCAGGTGCTCCGCCGGCTACGCCGGGTGTGCGCCCGCTACGACGCGCATCCGGTGTTCCTGCTTGCCTCGGCGACGGCCGCCGACCCCGCCGTCGCCGCCGGCCGTCTGACCGGTCTGCCCGTCACCGAGGTCTCGGACGACGCCTCCCCCCGCGGTGAGCTCGTCTTCGCCCTCTGGGAGCCTCCGCTCACCGAGCTGCACGGCGAGAAGGGGGCCCCGGTGCGGCGTACGGCCACCGCGGAGACAGCCGACCTCCTGACCGATCTGACCGTCCAGGGCGTCCGCACGGTCGCCTTCGTGCGCTCACGGCGGGGCGCCGAGCTGATCTCGGTCATCAGCCAGGAGCGCCTGGCCGAGGTGGACCGGGCCCTCGCTCGGCGTGTCGCCGCGTACCGGGGCGGATACCTGCCCGAGGAACGTCGCGCCCTGGAGCGTGCCCTGCACTCGGGCGAACTGCTCGGGCTGGCCGCCACCACCGCACTGGAACTGGGCATCGACGTGTCCGGCCTGGACGCGGTCCTGATCGCCGGCTACCCCGGTACCCGCGCCTCGCTCTGGCAGCAGGCGGGCCGGGCCGGCCGCGCGGGACAGGGTGCCCTGGCGGTGCTGGTCGCCCGCGACGACCCGCTGGACACCTTCCTCGTCCACCATCCCGAGGCGCTGTTCCGGCAGCCCGTGGAGTCCACCGTGCTCGACCCGGACAACCCTTACGTCCTGGCACCGCACCTCTGCGCGGCCGCTGCCGAGCTGCCCCTGACGGAGGGGGACCTGGAGCTGTTCGGCCCGGCCGTCCCCGGGCTGCTGCCGCAGCTGGAGAGCGCGGGGCTGCTGCGCAGGCGCACGGCCGGCTGGTACTGGACCCGCCGGGAGCGGGCAGCCGACCTCGCGGACATCCGTGGCGAGGGCGGACGGCCCGTGCAGATCGTCGAGGCCGCCACCGGCCGGCTGCTCGGCACGGTCGACGAACCGGCGGCCCACACCGCCGTCCACGACGGCGCGGTGCATCTCCACCAGGGTCGTACGTACCTGGTGAAGCGGCTGGACCTGGAGGACTCCGTCGCCCTCGTCGAGGAGGCGAACCCGACCTACTCCACCACAGCCCGGGACACCACCTCCATCTCCGTCCTCGAGACCGACACCGGGATCCCATGGGGCGGCGGTCGCCTCTGCTACGGCTCCGTCGAGGTCACCAACCAGGTCGTCTCCTTCCTGCGCCGGAGGCTGATCACCGGTGAGGTGCTCGGCGAGACCAAGCTCGACCTGCCGCCGCGCACCCTGCGCACCCGTGCCGTGTGGTGGACCGTGACCGAGGACCAGCTGGACGCCGCCCGGGTGAACCCGGAGCAGCTGGGCGGGGCACTCCACGCCGCCGAGCACGCCTCCATCGGGCTCCTCCCGCTCTTCGCCACCTGCGACCGCTGGGACATCGGCGGCGTTTCCGTACCGCTGCACCCGGACACCCTGCTGCCGACGGTCTTCGTCTACGACGGACACCCCGGTGGTGCGGGTTTCGCCGAGCGGGCCTTCCACACGGCCCGTGAATGGCTCGGCGCGACCCTGGAGGCCATCGCCTCCTGCGAGTGCGAGGCGGGCTGCCCGTCGTGCATCCAGTCCCCCAAGTGCGGCAACGGCAACGAGCCGCTCCACAAGCGCGCCGCCGTCCGCCTGCTCACCGTCCTCCTGAGGGATGCCCCCGGCGCTCCCGATGCCGGCGCCCCGGCCCCGAGCGCTCCGGCGAAGCCGGAACGCCCCGGCGTACCAGGAGCCCGCGAGGCCTGACGGATCTCGCCGGCCCCGGCGGGGCACGTCGGCCACCCGGAGAAAGCCCACCGAACAGGCGGGGCCGGCCGGGTCGGCCCGACGCTTCCGGACGGGCGGGAGGGGCAGGCCGGGTTTGGCGAGTCCGACGGGCGAAGCGGGGCTCACAGGCTGGGAGGGGCCTTCGAGCGGTCCGATGCCGGCGGGCCGGCGCGGGATCTGACCTCCGGCCGGTAGGGGCCGAGGGCGGCGCCGGCCGTCACGTCGGCGATCTCACCGGCCACCGCGCACCGCACGACCACCGCCCCTTGTGCCCGGGCCACGTGTGCGGCCCACGCGCATGCCGGTCCGGTGCCTTCCAGCGCCCGGTCGGCCGCGGCGAGCGCAGCGAGATCGGCGGCGGCACCCGCACGGTGACGGGCGACGACCGCCTGTCCCATGGCGAGCACCACGGCGAAGACCGCGCACATCGCGCACGCCGCCATGGCCACCCAGACGGTCGCCGAGCCCCTCTCCCGGCACCTCATGGTCCGCCGTCCCCCACCGCGTCCTCCGCGAGTGCGACGGCTTCGGCCGACAGAGTGAGGGCCGCTGTCCCGGGGCCGGGGCTCGCCGCCTCGACCCGCAACCGCCAGAGGTCCCCGTCCCTGCCCAAGGAGATCTTCGAGCCGGCCGGTGCGACCGAACGGGCGGCGGAGAGGGCCGCGGCCTCCGGCTCCGAACGGGCGGCCGCCCGAGCGCCCGCCCTGGCGGCGTCCACGCACTGGATCTGCGCCGACGCCGCCATCAGCGCCCAGACGAGCGCCATCGTGAACACCACCAGCGCGGGCACGGCCACCGCGGCCTCTGCCGTGACGGATCCCCGGTCGGCTCCACGGCAGGGGCGCAGGAGCACGGACATCGCGGTGCCGGAGACCTCGGAGGTGTCAGAACTGCCCATTGAGCGCCTTCCCGATGATCGATTCGAGTGCCGTGGAGACCGTGTCGCTGGTGATCACCTGATAGAGAGCGGCTGCGAAGGCGCATGCCGCGATCGTGCCCATCGCGTACTCCGATGTCGTCATTCCGGCGTCGCCCCGAGAGAGCCGGCCCGACAGCCGGTCACGTGCCCTGGTGAGGACTTTTCTGGGCCGAGAAGCGGTCCTGGTGCGTGCGAGGTCCGCGGAACTCGCTCCGGTGGATGCCGCTCGCTGGGTGTTCACATCGGTCGCGCTCATGTCGATCCCCTCGATTCCGAATGCCGTTGGTGACCCTGGTGCTGTTGGTGCTGTTGGTGCTGTTGCTCCGTCCGTTGGCGCCGGTGCCACTGGTGCCGGCGAGTGCCGTCGGGGCTCCGGGCATGCGCTGACCGGTGCGCCGCCGGTCAGTTGCCGCCGTTGCCGTGCAGCAGCCCCGTGGCCAGGCCGATCACGACGGGGGCCACCCCGATCGCGAGGAAGGCCGGTAGAAAACAGAGCCCCACCGGTGCCGTGACCAGCACCTGGGCGCGCTGCGCCCGGGAGGCCGCGATGCGGGACTCCTCCGCCCGGAGCCCCGCAGCCAGCCGGGCGACCGGCTCCGCGGCGGGGGCTCCCGTCGCGGCCGCCTGCGCAAGACAGCGGGCGAGCCCCGCCGCCCCCGGAATATCCCCGAACCTCCCCCAGGCCCGCGCCGGTTCGCTTCCGAGCCGAAGCTCGGCCGCCGTCATCACCAGTCGTTCCCCGACCGGTCCGCCGAGCGACTGGCCGACCGCCAGCGCCGCCTCGCGCGGCCCCGCTCCCGCTGAGACACAGGCGGCCAGCAGCTCTGCGGCGAGCGGCAGTTGCCCGGACAGCCTCCTCTCCGAAGCCCCCGCCGCCCTGTCCCGTGCGCGGCCCCGCTGCCACCGTCGGAGGCCGTACGCTCCGGCAAGTCCCAGCAGACACCCGGTGATGCCCCCGGCGACGACCCAGCCGGTGATCACTGCCACGACCGGGGCCGCCCAGGGCCCCACCCTTGCCGGCGCGCGTACACGCCGCCGACGACGCAACCTCGCGTGTCGCACGGAGCCCGGCCCCAGGAGTGCGTGGAGCCGCCTGCGCGCCTGCCGGCGACGGAACCGCCCTCGCACCGCCCAGGCCACCGCCGCGGCCGGCGGAACAGCAAAGCCCAGGCTCCTGAGGAACTCATCGCTCACGACCGCTCCCCGCCCGTACGATGCGCGCCGCCCAGTACAGTCCGGCGGCTTCCAGCAGCCCGCCGACCAGCAGACAGCCCAGCCCTGCTGGACTGTGCAGCAGGACGTGCAGGGGATCGGCGCCGAGCGCCCAGCCCAGTGCCAGCCCGATCGCCGGGAGCAGTGCCAGCACCACGACCGTCGACCGCGCTCCGGCCAACTGCGCCCTCAGCGATTCCCGTTGCTCCCGTTCTGCCCTGAGGGCGGCCTCGAGCCGGTCGATGCCCGTCGCCAGACCCGCCCCGCTGTCCACGGCGACGAGCCAGCAGGCGGCCAGCCCGGCCAGCCCCTCCGCCCCCGGTTCCCCGGACGCACGCCTCAGCTCCGCCGGCACGTCCCCGCCGAACCGGGCCGCCGCCAGCACCGCCGCCTCCGCGGCACCCAGTGCTCCGGTTGCCCGGCCCGCGGTCTGCAGTGCCTGTCCTGGCTGGCTCCCGGCCCTCAACTCCCCTGCGACCACGCCGCACAGAGCGATCACCGCGCCGGCTCTGCCGTCCCTCGCCCTTCCGCGCTCGGACGCCCTGAGCCGCCGCCTCACCAGGGGAACCGCCAGCACACCGGCGAGGAGAGGCAGCACCGACTCGCCGATCACAGCCAGGAAGGCGCCCGCCGGCAGGCACAGCCATTCGCGCCGCAACCGGTCCACGGATCGTCGCCAGCGCTCCCAGGGCCATCGGGTGTCCGGTCGCACGGCGCCGCCGGACGCCAGCACCAGCCTTGCCCTTCGCAGCCCTTGGTCCCGGCCGGCCGCCAGGCAGGCGGCAGCCCCCGCGCACACCGCCGCATACATCGAAACGTTCGTCATCGAGGGCCCCCGATCAGGGACCGCAGTCGCTCCCAGCCTCGCTCCCGGACGAAGTGCGCCGCACCCCATCGAAGCGCGGGCACGGTGACCACGAGCCCGGCCGCGTCCCGCTCCAGCACATGGATCTCTGCCACTCTGCGCCCGCCGTCCCGCCTCCGTACGAGATGCACCACGACCGACAGTGCGGCGGCCAACTGGCTGTGCAGGGCGGCCCGGTCCAGCCCGGCCGCCGTCCCCAGGGCCTCGAGCCGCGCCGGGACGTCCGCGGCGGTGTTGGCGTGGACGGTCCCGCAACCGCCGTCGTGCCCGGTGTTCAACGCCGCCAGCAGATCGGTCACCTCGGAACCGCGCACCTCCCCGACGACCAGCCGGTCGGGACGCATCCGAAGCGCCTGGCGCACGAGGTCGCGAAGGGTGACCAGACCCGCGCCCTCCTGGTTGGCCGGACGGGATTCCAGGCGCACGACGTGCGGATGGTCGGGACGCAGTTCCGCGGAGTCCTCGGCGAGCACGATGCGCTCGTGCTCACCCACCAGTCCCAGCAGGGTGGACAGCAGCGTCGTCTTGCCGGAGCCGGTGCCACCGCTGATCAGATACGAGACCCTGGCGTCGATCATTGCGGTGAACAGCCGCTCGCCACCCGGCGGTACCGTGCCGGCCGCCATCAACTCGTGCAGCGAGAAGGCCCTCGGGCGGACCACCCGCAGCGACAGACAGGTGGATCCGACCGCCACGGGAGGCAGCACCGCGTGCATCCGCGTGCCGTCGGGCAGCCTGGCGTCCACCCAGGGGCGGGCGTCGTCCAGCCGCCTTCCCGTCACCGCCGCGAGCCGCTGTGCCAGCCGGCGCACCGCCGCCGCGTCGGGGAAGCACACCTCGGTGAGCCGGAGTCCGCAACCCCGGTCGACCCAAACCCGGTCGGGCGCCGAGACCAGCACATCGGTCACGGCGGGGTCGGCGAGGAGTGGCTCCAGGGGCCCGGTGCCGACCAGTTCGCATCGCAGTTCCTCGGCGGCGCCGAGGACCTCCGCGTCGCCGAGCAGCCGTCCCTGCGCCCGCAGCGCCGCGGCCACCCTGGCCGGGGTGGGCTCGGCCCCGCTCTCGGCGAGCCGTTGCCGTACCGCTTCCAGAAGCACCGACGTCACGCCGCACCTCCACCCGTGAGCGCCCGTGCCCAGAAGGCGGAACAGAACCTGGCCAGCGGGTCCCGCTCTCCCGCGCCCGGCGGAGCTCCCGCGTCGAGATCGGCGGACAGTCCGGCCTCCTGCGGGAGTTCACCGGCCAGTTGCAGTTCCAGCGCCTCCGCCACCCACCGCTCGTCCAGCCCCGGTCCCCACGGCCCTCGGACGACAAGCCGCAGATCGCCGAGCACCATGCGAACGGTCGACGCGACCCGCCGCGCGGCGGCAACCGCACGCAGGTCGCCGGGCACCACGAGGAGCCCGACGTCCAACTGCGCCAGCGCCTCGGCCGTCCCTTCGTCGACCCGGCGGGGCAGATCCACGACGACGACTCCACCGCGTCTGCGTGCCGCTGCCAACACCGACCGCATGGCCTCCGGCGGAATCGTCACCGAGTCTCCCCGGTCCCAGCTGAGAACCCGCAGTCCGTGCACCGATGGCAGCGACTCCTCCAGCGCGCCGCCCGCGACCCGGCCTCTGGACGCCGCGAAGTCGGGCCAGCGCCGGCCCTCCTGCTGCTCCCCGCCGAGAAGGACGTCGAGGCCGCCGCCGAGCGGGTCTCCGTCGACGAGCATCGTGCGCCTGCCCTCACGGGCCGCGGTCACGGCGAGCGCGCAGGCCAGCGTGGACGCACCGGCCCCGCCCCGCCCGCCGATGACACCGACGGTCAGTGCGGGCCGGCCGACGCCCTCCGCGACATCGGCGATCCTGTCGACGAGCCAGCCCTCGGCGTCGGGAAGCCTCAGCACACAGTCGGCGCCGATCTCCACCGCCCGGCGCCACACCTGTGGATCGTCCTGGTCGCGCCCGACGAGGAGCACACCGCGCCTGCGAGGAGCCCCCAGGCACCGGGCAGCCGCGTCGTCGCCGACCAGGACCAGCGGGGCCGCTTCCCATCCGCCCGTGCCCTCCGGCACCGTGTGGTGGACCTGCGGCTCGGCGCCGGCGGCGGCGCACAGTCTCAGCAGGTCGTCCAGGAGCGGCGGATCCTCCGTAATGATCAAGGGTCCCGTCCGGCGCTCGACGGGCGCCCCGTCCCCTCCGGTGGTCCCGGCCGGGCCCGGTGGGGCGTTCCTGCCGATCGCGCCGGGCATTCCGTGTCGCACCACGATGTCTCCCCCTCTCGCCGCGCTGCCGCGGCGCCTCCCGCGGAAGCCGGTCGACCGGCCCGCGTGTGTGGCCGCACCGCTCCCACCGGAGGCGGGATCGATGCGGGATCAGTGATTCCTTCGGCCCGTGAACTTCGCGGACGTAATCACCGTGCAGGGCAGCGGAAAATCGTGTGGATCTTGCTCCAAAACTGTGGACAACTCACTGCTTGTGAATATCCCGTTAACCCATACCGGTGACTTCCGGCATGACTTCCGCAGCGCAGCGCATCAATCACGCAGAGTGACACGGGGCGGGGAGCGGCGGAGCGGCCCGTTCCAGGCGCACGAAGGCGAGGACGATCGGTACCGGAAGGCGAAAATGCGTCCGGACATGCGACGACCCCCGCCGGGGGGGAGAGCGGGGGTCGTCCCCACGGCCGACTCGGGGGGGGAGGAGTCGGACCGGGTTAGCACGGTCGCGAACGATCCGTGACTTCCATGGTGTACCCGAGAGCCTTCTCAGGCAAACCCACGCGCCCCACCTTACGCCGAATGGAGGGCGCATATGCTCTGCGTCGTGGAAAACCACTCCTTGCCGCGCACAGCAGCCTTCTTTGACCTGGACAAGACGGTCATTGCGAAGTCGTCGGCGCTGACCTTCAGCAAGTCCTTCTACCACGGTGGGCTGATCAACCGCCGCGCCGTGCTCAGAACGGCGTACACCCAGTTCGTCTTCCTCGCAGGCGGCGCCGACCACGACCAGATGGAGCGGATGCGGAAGTACCTGTCCGCGCTCTGCAAGGGCTGGAACGTGCAGCAGGTGAAGGAGATCGTCGCCGAGACCCTGCACGATCTGATCGATCCGATCATCTACGACGAGGCGGCCTCCCTGATCGAGGAGCACCACACCGCCGGCCGCGACGTCGTCATCGTCTCGAGTTCGGGCGCCGAGGTCGTCGAGCCGATCGGCGAGCTGCTGGGCGCCGACCGCGTGGTGGCGACGCGGATGGTGGTCGGCGAGGACGGCTGCTTCACCGGAGAGGTGGAGTACTACGCGTACGGACCCACCAAGGCGGAGGCGGTGAAGGAGCTCGCCGCGGCCGAGGGGTACGACCTCGAACGCTGCTATGCCTACAGCGACTCCATCACCGATGTCCCGATGCTGGAGGCAGTGGGTCATCCGTACGCGGTCAACCCCGACCGGGCACTGCGCCGTGAGGCCTCCTCACGCGGCTGGCCGACTCTTGTCTTCGACCGCCCGGTGCGACTGAAGCAGCGCATTCCGGGGTTCACGATGCCGGCGCGCCCCGCACTCCTCGCGGCGGCGGCGGTGGGAGCGGCGGCGGTCACGGCCGGCCTTGTCTGGTACACCAGCCGGCGCCGCAGCGCCGCTGCCTTTGCCCGCATTTGAGATTGAAAGTAAAAAGTGCGGTCAGGGGTTCCGCTTGTCGTACCGCTGGAGTACAAAGGAATTAACGGCCCGCGAGACCTGGGACATCCGAGAGGATCACCTTCTACGCAACAAAGGCCCCACGGACCGAGCATGGACGCCGAGCACCCACGCGACGTCGACCCGTCGATTACGGGCCAGCCGCACCAGGTGACGGGCAAAGTTCCCGACCTGATGGGCAACATCTCGAGGACGCTTGGTAACTCGGTCGACATGCCAGCGGCGGTACCAACCGGTACCGCCGCAACCCTTTCACCAGGTTCTTCTCCGCGCCCAACCCGCTGTGCGAACAGCGCCCTTGGCCGAGCCGGACGATGTCCCGACCACGGTCACGCCGCTCCTCGCTGGAGTGCCTCGCACACGGCCGTGGACTCCCGCACCCCGAGTTCGACAGCGCGGCCGCAGTGGGCGATCCAGGCGCCCATGCCCTCGGGAGTCCCGGACAGATAGCCGCCGAACGCCTCGACGTACTCCGTACGGCCGAGTTCGGCGTGACCCACCTCGGCGGGGCAGATCGACTTGGGGTCCAGTCCGCTGCCGACGAGGACGATGCGCTCCGCCGCCCGGGCGACCAGCCCGTTGGCCGAGGAGAAGGGACGCAGGGCGAGCAGCTCACCGTGCACCACGGCGGCCAGGACCAGCGCGGGGGCCGAACTTCCCGTGATGACCAGTCCCGCCAGCCCGTCGAGCCGCCCGGCGACCTCGCCCGCGTCCGGCAGCGGCGCCTCGATCAGTGGCTCGTCGACCTCCTCCCCCGCCAGCCGCGGCCGGCCGACCGACTCGTCGGGGGCGACCCCGCCCTCGGCGACCAGATGGAGCCGGGCCAGGACGCGCAGCGGGGACTGCCGCCAGATGGACAGCAGCTGCCCCGCCTCGGCGGTCAGCCGGAGGGCGGCCCCCACGGTACGGGCCTCCGCTTCGCTCCCGAAGTCGGTGCGTCGGCGCACCTCCTCCAGCGCCCAGTCCGCGCCCGAGAGCGCTGCGGAGGCCCGGGCCCCGCGGAGCGCGGCCTCCGAGGTGACCTCGTTGCTGCGACGTCGCATGACGCGGTGCCCGTAGACCCGGTCGACAGCCTTGCGCACCGAGTCCACGGCATCCGCGACACCGGGAAGATCACCCAGCGCGGCCAAGGGGTCAGAGGCATTCGTACTCATAAGTAGGGAGGCTACGCGCACCGGGCTCGCGCCCCACGTTGGAGTGGTCTTCTTCACGCACACCGGACACCGTGGGCGATGATGCCGCTACCTTAGGTGAACATGAAGATCGCTTTCGTGGGAAAGGGCGGTAGCGGCAAGACGACGCTGTCCTCGCTCTTCATCCGTCACCTCGCCGCGCAGCAGGCCCATGTCGTCGCGGTGGACGCCGACATCAACCAGCACCTGGGCGCGGCGCTCGGGCTCGACGAGCAGGAGGCCGCGGCGCTGCCCGCGATGGGAGCGCACTTGCCGCTCATCAAGGAGTACCTGCGCGGCACCAACCCGCGGATCACCTCCGCGGACACGATGATCAAGACGACACCGCCGGGAGGCGGTTCCCGGCTGCTGCGCGTCCGTGAGAACAATCCGGTCTACGACGCCTGCGCCAGGACGGTACGGCTCGACGACGGGCAGATCAGGCTGATGGCGACCGGCCCGTTCACCGAGTCGGACCTCGGGGTCGCCTGCTACCACTCCAAGGTCGGGGCGGTGGAGCTGTGCCTCAACCATCTCGTCGACGGCCCGGACGAGTACGTGGTGGTCGACATGACGGCGGGCTCCGACTCCTTCGCCTCCGGCATGTTCACCCGGTTCGACATGACGTTCCTTGTGGCCGAGCCCACCCGCAAGGGCGTCTCGGTGTACCGGCAGTACAAGGAGTACGCCCGGGATTTCGGCGTCGCGCTCCGGGTCGTCGGCAACAAGGTGCAGGGACCGGACGATCTCGAGTTCCTGCGTGACGAGGTGGGCGACGACCTCCTCGTGACCGTCGGGCACTCGGACTGGGTGCGGTCGATGGAGAAGGGCCGTCCACCGCGGTTCGCCCTGCTGGAGGAGCCCAACCGGGCCGCGCTGCGCACGCTGCGACAGTCGGCGGACGCGTCCTGCGCCCGGCGCGACTGGGTGCGGTACACGCGGCAGATGGTGCACTTCCACCTGAAGAACGCGGAGAGCTGGGGCAATGCGAAGACGGGGGCCGACCTGGCAGCCCAGGTCGACCCCGACTTCGTGCTCGGCGAGCAGGCCGCGCAGTTCAGCGCGCCGCAACCGGCCTGATCACCGCGGGCCCGTCGTGCGCCGACCGGTCCGGGACGGCCCCGCGGCCGCTCCCGTCCGGCCGGGCCGGAATCGTCCGGCCCGCGGCGGGAGCGCCGTCCGCGGCGGAGACACCGGTGCCGGTCCTCGTGCCCAGGGCGGACTTCGCCTCCGGTGCGGTTCCTCCCCCGCCGGTGCCGGATCCGGCCGTACCGGATGCGGAAGCGCCGGATCGGGCCGGAGCCGACCCGGCCCTCGCGCCGGACCGGTCAGGCGTGCTCCCGCCCGGTTTGTCGGACCCCGAGGAGGCGGCGGTCAGGAAGTCCTTCCAGCCGCTCCTCGGCGCCTGGCCGACGGGCAGAGTACGCAGTCGCCTCAGCACCTCGGGGTCCTGCGCGTCGAGCCAGTCGACGAGCTGACGGAACGACACGCATCGCACGTCACGCTGCACACAGACGTAACCGATGGTCTGCTCGACGGCGCGCACATAGGCGCCGCCGTTCCACGACTCGAAGTGGTTGCCGATGACGAGCGGGGCGCGGTTGCCCATGTAGGCCCGGTTGAAGCCCTTGATCAGCCCGTCGCGCATCTGGTTTCCCCAGAAGGTGTGCATGCTGGGGGCGCCCTTCGCGGTACCCGACTGATTGATCATGAAGTTGTAGTCCGTGGACAGCGTCTCGAAGGCGCGGCCCGGCACCGGGACCATCTGCAGGGAGAGGTCCCACAGTCCGTGCTTCCTGTCCGGCCAGATCTGCTCGCTGATCCCGCTGCTGTCGTAGCGGAAGCCCTGCTTCGCCGCGATCCGCAGGAAGTTGTCACGCCCCTCCAGGCAGGGCGTACGGGCGCCGATGAGCTCCCGGTCGTAGTCGAACGGCAGCGACTGCTCGTGCGGCAGGCCCGCGTTGGTCCGCCACTTCTTCACGAACGACTTGGCCTGGGCGAGTTCGCTCCCCCACTCCTCGGGCGTCCAGGTGGCACCACCGCCCAGGGGGCCGCAGAAGTGGCCGTTGAAGTGGGTGCCGATCTCGTTCCCGTCGAGCCAGGCGCCTCTCAGTTCGCGAACGGTGGCCTTGATGCCCTTGGTGTCGTTGAAGCCGATGTCGGAGCGGCCCCGTTCGTGCCGGGGCGGGTCGTACAACTCGGACTTCGACTCCGGGAGCAGGTACACGCCACTGAGGAAGTAGGTCATCGTGATGCCGTGCTTCCTGCCCACTTCCCGGAAGTGGGAGAAGAGCTTCAGGTCGTCCTCGCCGGCCCCGTCCCAGGAGAACACCACGAACTGCGGCGGTTTCTGCCCCGGCTTCAGCCGCTCCGGGCGCGCCTGCCCCGGTTGGGCCCCGGTGTACGAGGTCGAGCCGTCGCCGATCTGACCGAGCTGGTTCCCCAGGGCGCCGGAGAGCCCCGAGCCTCCGTCGCCACCGGAACACGCGGCGAGGCCCATGACGAGCGCGATGGTCACGGCACCGAGACCGGCCCTCCGTGCGGCGGGCAGCATCCGTCCACCCTCTTTCGTCGTGTGCGGTGAAGTGCGATCGAAACGCCCGTACGACTGCGGACCAGAACAAGGTCGCACCAAGGATCACGGGGCCGGGGAGACAGGCCGAACCAGGATGATTAATCACCGGATCGGGCGAATCGCACGCCGCCGCTCGCCGAGCCTGCCGGCCGAACGGAAGACCGCCTCCGGGGCCCACCACCACCCGGTCGCCCGCCCGTCCGCGAGGGATGGCGAGCCTCCCGGGGACACCCCGCCGGGGCCGCCCGCCCGGGGGTGAACCGACCCGGTGTGGCATACGTGAGTACCAGTGGCCCCTTCCCCCACCGCCCGGGGAGAAGGGGCCGCTCGCCCGGGACGGCGGACCGGGCTTCCCGCCGGCCACTCCGGCCACTCCGACCCCAATAGGTCTAAACCAATTTCTTGAAGGCCCTTGTCACCCGGCCATCCGCCTGATGAGCTATGGCCTGGGACACATAGGCACATAGGACGCCCTGGGAAAGGGAGAAGTCGTGAGCAACGAGAGCCTGGCCAACCTCTTGAAGGAAGAGCGGCGGTTCGCACCGCCGGCCGAGCTGGCCGCGCACGCCAACGTGACGGCGGAGGCGTACGAGCAGGCCGCGGCGGACAGGCTTGGCTTCTGGGCCGAGCAGGCGCGACGGCTCAGCTGGGCCGAGGAGCCGACCGAGACCCTGGACTGGTCGAACCCGCCCTTCGCCAAGTGGTTCGCCGACGGCAGGCTCAACGTCGCGTACAACTGCGTCGACCGCCACGTCGAGGCCGGTCACGGGGACCGCGTCGCCATCCACTTCGAGGGCGAGCCGGGCGACAGCCGGTCCCTCACCTACGCCGAGCTCAAGGACGAGGTCTCCCGGGCCGCCAACGCCCTGACGGAGCTGGGGGTCCGCAAGGGCGACCGGGTCGCGGTCTATCTGCCCATGATCCCCGAGGCCGCCGTGGCGATGCTGGCCTGCGCCCGGATCGGCGCCGCACACTCGGTCGTCTTCGGCGGATTCTCGGCGGACGCGGTCGCGTCCCGCATCCAGGACGCCGACGCCAAGCTGGTGATCACCGCCGACGGTGGCCACCGCCGCGGCAAGCCCAGCGCCCTCAAGCCCGCCATCGACGAGGCGGTCGCCAAGTGCCCGCAGGTCGAGCACGTGCTGGTGGTCCGTCGCACCGGCCAGGAAACCGCGATCACCGAGGGCCGGGACGTGTGGTGGCACGACGTCGTCGACCGCCAGCCGGCCGAGCACACCCCCGAGGCGTTCGAGGCGGAGCACCCGCTGTTCATCCTGTACACATCCGGCACGACGGGTAAGCCGAAGGGGATCCTGCACACCTCCGGCGGCTACCTCACCCAGGGGGCCTACACCCACCACGCCGTCTTCGACCTCAAGCCGGACACCGACGTCTACTGGTGCACGGCCGACATCGGCTGGGTGACCGGCCATTCGTACATCGTGTACGGGCCCCTCGCCAACGGCGCGACGCAGGTGATGTACGAGGGCACGCCCGACACCCCGCACCAGGGCCGCTTCTGGGAGATCGTCCAGAAGTACGGCGTCACGATCCTCTACACGGCCCCGACGGCGATCCGCACGTTCATGAAGTGGGGCGACGACATCCCCGCCAAGTTCGACCTGTCGAGCCTGCGCGTCCTCGGCTCGGTCGGCGAGCCGATCAACCCCGAGGCATGGATCTGGTACCGGGAGCACATCGGCGGCGGAACCACCCCCATCGTGGACACCTGGTGGCAGACCGAGACCGGGGCCATGATGATCTCGCCGCTGCCCGGCGTCACCGAGACCAAGCCCGGATCGGCCCAGCGCCCGCTGCCCGGCATCGCCGCGACCGTCGTCGACGACGAGGGCCACGAGGTGCCCAACGGCGGTGGGGGCTATCTGGTCCTCACCGAGCCGTGGCCGTCGATGCTCCGCACCATCTGGGGCGATGACCAGCGCTTCATCGACACCTACTGGTCGCGCTTCGAGAGCCGGTACTTCGCGGGCGACGGCGCGAAGAAGGACGACGACGGCGACATCTGGCTGCTGGGCCGCGTCGACGACGTGATGCTGGTCTCGGGCCACAACATCTCGACGACCGAGGTCGAGTCGGCCCTGGTCGCGCACCCCAAGGTTGCCGAAGCCGCCGTCGTCGGCGCGGCCGACGAGACGACCGGCCAGGCCATCGTGGCGTTCGTGATCCTGCGCGGGACCGCGAGCGAGGACGAGGCCCTCGTCGCCGAGCTCCGCAACCACGTCGGGGCGACGCTCGGGCCGATCGCCAAGCCCAAGCGCGTCCTGCCGGTGGCCGAGCTGCCCAAGACCCGGTCCGGCAAGATCATGCGCCGGCTGCTGCGGGACGTGGCGGAGAACCGCCGGCTCGGTGACGTCACGACCCTCACCGACTCCTCGGTGATGGATCTCATCCAGTCCAAGCTGCCGACGGCGGCCTCGGAGGACTGAGTCCGCGGGTCCCCTCCAGGGGCACCCGGCGCTGACGCGCCGGGTGCCCCTTTTGCGCCTAAGGTGAAGATCGATGATCGTACCGACGTACCCCCCGCCGAGGTCATTAGGTAGGGTAAGGAATCGCGTCAACGACGCGACAGGACAACCAAGGTGCGCCGGGAAGTCTGGTCGGCATGTGCTTTGCCGTGCCTATCCGACCGGAGGTCCCCACCCGTGGCAGCGCCGACCCCCACCCCCCGCAAGTTCCTCGGGCGCCTCTCCCTCCCCGAGCGGAACTTCGTGGCGGACGCCCTGCGCACCGAGACCGTCGGCGGGATCCTGCTGCTGGCCGCCGCCGTCGCCGCACTCCTCTGGGCGAACACCCCCCTCGGCCGCAGCTACGAGGCCGTGGCCGACTTCCATCTGGGCCCGGCGGCCCTCGGGCTCGACCTGTCCATCCAGCACTGGGCGGCCGACGGGCTGCTGGCGATCTTCTTCTTCGTCGCAGGTATCGAGCTCAAGCGGGAGCTCGTGGCGGGCGAACTGCGAGACCCCAAGGCCGCGGCGCTGCCGGTCATCGCCGCGGTGTGCGGTATGGCGGCCCCCGCACTCGTCTACACCCTGGTCAGCACCGCCGGCGGTGGCTCCCTGGCGGGCTGGGCGGTGCCCACGGCCACTGACATCGCCTTCGCCCTCGCAGTGCTGGCGGTGATCGGCACATCGCTCCCGTCCGCGATCCGCGCCTTCCTCCTCACCCTCGCCGTCGTCGACGACCTCTTCGCGATCCTGATCATCGCGATCTTCTTCACCAGCGATCTGAACTTCGCCGCGCTCGGCGGGGCCCTGGCCGGCCTCGCGGTCTTCTGGCTGCTGCTGCGCAAGGGCGTGCGCGGCTGGTACGTCTACGTCCCGCTGGCCCTGGTCATCTGGGGGCTCATGTACAACAGCGGCGTCCACGCCACCATCGCCGGTGTCGCCATGGGCCTGATGCTGCGCTGCACCCGGCGCGAGGGCGAGGAGCAATCCCCCGGCGAGCACATCGAGCACCTCGTGCGGCCGATCTCGGCCGGCCTCGCGGTACCGCTGTTCGCGTTGTTCTCGGCCGGGGTCAGCGTCTCCGGCGGCGCGCTGCACGCCGTCTTCACCCGCCCCGAGCCCCTCGGGGTCGTCCTCGGTCTGGTGATCGGCAAGACCATCGGCATCTTCGGCGGCACCTGGCTCGCCGCCCGCTTCACCAGGGCCGAACTCAACGAGGACCTTGCCTGGCCGGACGTCTTCGCCGTCGCGTCGCTGGCCGGCATCGGCTTCACCGTCTCCCTGCTCATCGGCGAGCTGGCCTTCGCCGGCGACGCCGCCCTGACCGACGAGGTCAAGGCGGCCGTACTGCTCGGCTCCCTGATCGCCGCCGTGATCGCCTGTGTGCTCCTGAAACTTCGGGTACGCAAGTACCAGGCCCTCTGCGAGGCGGAGGAGCGCGACGAGGACCAGGACGGCATCCCGGACGTGTACGAACAGGACAACCCGGAGTACCACCTGCGGATGGCCGAGATCTACGAGAAGAGGGCAGCGGAGCACCGGCGCATGGCGGAAGTCGCGGGTGCGTCGCGCGACAACGGCGACAGTCCGGCATGATCTGACAGCAGATCCCAAGCAGAGATGAGGGAGTCACCGATGAGCGACCCCGGCAGCACAACCACCACCGTCGAAGCCGCGGGCGACGTGGTCGGACCGGTTCGGCTGGCCGGCGCCGACAAGACCATGGGACAACTGGTGGCGACGGCGACCGCCGAGTTGTCCGCCCTGGTGCACGACGAGATCGCGCTGGCCAAGGCCGAACTCAGGCAGGACGTCAAGCGGGGGGTGACGGGCGGGGTCGCCGGGACGGTCGCCGGAGTGCTCGCCCTGTTCTCCCTGCCGGTGCTGAGCTTCGCCGCCGCCTACGGCATCCACAATCTCGGGCTGGGACTCGCCTGGTCGTTCCTGATCGTGGGAGCGGCGTTCCTGCTGCTCGCGAGCCTGGCGGCGCTGCTGGCCGTGACCAAGTTCAAGAAGGTCAAGCCGCCGGAGCGCTCCATCGCCTCGGCCAAGCAGACGGCCGCCGTGCTTCAGAACGCCAAGCCGCACCCCCGAGGGGCCAAGGACCCGTCCACATCTGTGGCACGCTCGTCGGCATGACGGCACCCGATACGCCCTCTGTCGGCAACGGAAGCGGCACCGGAAACGGCGGCCCCGTGCGGATCGACGGTCCCTGGACCCATCGCGACGTGGCGGCCAATGGTGCGCGCTTCCACATCGCGGAACTGGGCGACGGGCCGCTGGTGCTGCTCCTGCACGGCTTCCCCCAGTTCTGGTGGACCTGGCGGCACCAGCTGACCGCGCTGGCCGACGCGGGCTTCCGCGCGGTCGCGATGGACCTCCGCGGCGTGGGGGGCAGCGACCGTACGCCCCGGGGCTACGACCCGGCGAACCTCGCACTCGACATCACCGGCGTCGTACGGTCCCTCGGCGAGCCCGACGCGGCCCTCGTCGGACACGACCTCGGCGGCTACCTCGCCTGGACGGCGGCCGTGATGCGGCCCAAGCTCGTCCGCCGGCTCGCGGTCTCCTCGATGCCGCACCCGCGCCGTTGGCGCTCCTCGATGCTCGGCGACTTCGCACAGAGCCGCGCCGGATCGTATGTGTGGGGCTTCCAGCGGCCGTGGCTGCCGGAACGTCAGCTCCTCGCGGACGACGCGGCCTTGGTGGGCCGGCTGATCCGGGAGTGGTCCGGTCCGCGTCCGCCCGAGGAGGACGCGCTCGACGTCTACCGCCGTGCCATGTCCATCCCGTCGACGGCGCATTGCTCGATCGAGCCGTACCGGTGGATGGTGCGGTCGATCGCGCGTCCGGACGGCATCCAGTTCAACCGCAGGATGAAGCGCCCCGTCCGGGTGCCGACGCTGCACCTCCACGGCTCCCTGGATCCGGCGATGCGTACGCGCAGCGCGGCGGGGTCGGGCCAGTACGTCGAAGCCCCGTACCGCTGGCGGCTGTTCGACGGACTCGGCCACTTCCCCCACGAGGAGGACCCCGTGGCGTTCTCCAACGAGCTCATCAACTGGCTGAAGGACCCCGAGCCCGACCGCTGACGCCCGGCAGCGGCGGACACGGCGCGCCCCGCCCGCCGGAGCCGAACCCGACGGCGGACAGCCTGGACGCCGTTCGGGGAGCCGTCCTCCCGCGAACGGGTGTGCGACGAACGGGGATTGCCTGGCGCATAGGCCAATTGGCGGGCCCGGACGCGGTTACCGACCTTGGGGCACGGGCACACGTCGGGGTATGGGCTGGACGCACGACTACAGTGACACAGCACGCGACTCCCGCTCGGCCTCCGCGCCGCTGGCGGACGAAAGGGGCGGCCCCCGGGGGCGGGGCCATGATCCCCGTCTCGGGATTCCGCGCATCCTCCGCCGCCGGGCCCGCTGGGTCTCGGCACGACTGCGCCATCCTCGCGGCTGACGCCGTCACGACGGCGTCGGCGTCACCTGCTCACGCACGTCCCCACTGGGGCGGACACCCCTGTGGACGCGGAGACCCTCGCGGGACATGTCTTCCCGGGGGCAGCCGTGATTCCGGGTGCTGCTCTCCGGGGTGTGTGCCACACGTCCGGGCCGGCTGTTCCTCGGCACGGGTCGAGCCCCGGCGCACGGCTGCCCCGCCCACACGGAGCGTCGCTGACGTCGGTGTCAGCGACGGCATGGCGGGTGTCGTGCGCGGACGGTCCCGGCAGGAGCCGTGGCGTCCCGGCCGGAAGGCGCACACGGCGCAGCACTCGGCACACGGGCGAGGAGCCCCCCGGGCATGCCCTGCGGCCGGGCCATGACACGGATCCGAACCGGCTGACGTCCGGGCCGGGTGCGGTGCCGGCCGTCGCGCATGCGTACGGCGGGGAGTGTCAGAGCGCGCAGCCCTGGCTGTCGACCTCCTGGTTGGCCATGCGGCCGAGCCTGATGTCGTCGCGGATCTCGTCCGCCGTCAGCGCGTAGCCGGTGTCGGCGTCGTCGAGGGACCGGGCGAAGATCACTCCGTACACCTGGCCGTCGGCGGTGAGCAGTGGGCCGCCGGAGTTGCCCTGGCGGACCGTCGCGAACAGCGAGTAGACATCGCGGCGCACCTCGCCGCGGCGGTAGATGTCGGGCCCCTTGGCGTCTATACGACCGCGGACGCGCGCCGAGCGGACGTCGTACGACCCGTTCTCCGGGAAGCCCGCGACGATGGCGCTGTCACCGGTGCGGGCGTCCCCGTCCGTGAAGCGGAGGGGCGGCGCCTTCAGGTCGGGGACGTCCAGCACGGCGATGTCACGCTGCCAGTCGTAGAGGACGACCTTGGCGTCGTAGCGCCGGCCCTCGCCGCCTATCTGCACGGTCGGCTCGTCCACTCCACCCACGACGTGCGCGTTCGTCATGACCCGGCGCTCGGCGAAGACGAAGCCGGTGCCCTCGAGCACCTTGTTGCAGCTCTGCGCGGTGCCGACGACCTTGACGATGGACCGCTGGGCGCGGGCCGCGACCGGGCTGTCGACCAGCGCCGGGTCCGGCGGCCTGACCTCGGTGATGGGTTCGTTGGCGAAGGGGCTGAAGACCTGCGGGAAGCCGTTCTGCGCGAGGATCGACGAGAAGTCGTCGAACCACGTGTCCGCCTGCGCCGGCATCACCCGGTCGACGCCGAGGAGGATCTTGGAGTTCCGGACCTCCTTGCCGAACGGCGGCAGCGTGGTGAAGGCGAACAGGGAGCCGATGATCCAGGCCACCAGCAGCATCGCGAGGACGTTCACGAGAGCGCCGCCGGTCGCGTCGAGCGCGCGCGCCGGGGTCCAGGTGATGTACCGCCTGAGCTTGTTGCCGAGGTGGGTGGTGAGGGCCTGCCCGACGGACGCGCAGACGATCACGATCACGACGGCGACGATCGCCGCTGCCGTGGACACCTCCGTATCGTTCGTCATCCGGTCCCAGAGGAACGGGAGCAGATAGACGGCGACGAGTCCACCGCCGAGGAACCCGATCACCGACAGGATGCCGACGACGAAGCCCTGACGGTATCCGACGACGGCGAACCACACGGCGGCGAGCAGCAGCAGGATGTCCAGCACGTTCACCGTCATTAGCCTCGCAGTTTCGTCGTCCGGCACTCCGTCCGGCAGGCAGGTTCCGGATCAGCTCCCGGTGGCGCAGGACCGGCCACCCGAGAAAAACAGCACGTGGGCAACGGTCTCATGCGCGCCAGTCGAGCGGGACCTGCTTGGCCCGGTCCCATGGGCGTTCCCAGCCGGCGAAATGAAGGATGCGGTCGATCACTCCGGCGGTGAATCCCCAGACCAGAGCCGATTCGACCAGGAATGCCGGACCGAGGTGGCCGCTGGGGTGGACGCTCGTGGCCCGGTTCGCGGGGTCCGTGAGATCCGCCACGGGCACCGTGAAGACCCGGGCGGTTTCGGCGGGGTCGACGGCGGCGACCGGGGAGCGGTCCCGCCACCAGCCGAGGACCGGGGTCACGACGAAGCCGCTCACCGGGATGTACAGCCGGGGCAGCACCCCGAAGACCTGGACGCCGGACGGATCCAGTCCCGTCTCCTCCTCCGCCTCCCGTAGGGCGGCGCGGAGCGGCCCGATGGTGGCCGGGTCCCCGTCCTCGGGGTCGAGGGCGCCGCCCGGGAACGACGGCTGACCCGCGTGGGAGCGCAGGCTGCTCGCCCGTTCCATGAGCAGCAGCTCGGGGCCCCTGGCACCGTCCCCGAAGAGGATCAGCACGGCGGACTGCCGGCCCCCGCCGCTCTCGGGCGGGAGGAACCGGCTGAGCTGCTCGGGAGCGATCGTCCCGGCGGACCGCTCGACGGGCTGCAGCCACTCGGGCAGGCCGTCGCTGCTCACGACCACATCGCCGTCGTATGTCTCATGTGTGCGTGTCATGGGCACCCCCGTGGTGTGCAACGCGTGCGGCGGCCGGGATCGTTCCGGCCGGCTCGGGCAGACCCGGGTTCCGGCGCGGCTCGGAGGACCCGGCAGAAGGACGGGACGGCGGGCCCGGCAGGAACGGCGAGGCCGCCGACCCGGGCGCAGCGGAGCTGGACGGACGGGCCCCGGCCGCCGGCACACCGGTCCTGCGGCAGGCGCTCGAAGGGATCACCCGGACCCCAGCGGGGGCGCGGGCTTGCCCGGGTAGTCGGGCGGAGGGTTCAGACGCTGTCCGGGGAAGCCGCCCTTCTCGTACTTGAGGAGCTTCTTCGCCTTCTCCGGGTCGGTCTCGCCCTCCCCGTACGAGGGGCACAGGCGGGTGATGGGGCAGGCACCACAGGCGGGCTTGCGGGCGTGGCAGATCCGGCGGCCGTGGAAGATCACCCGGTGGGAGAGCATCGTCCACTCGTTCTTCGGGAAGATCTCGGCGATCTCCGCCTCGATCTTGACCGGATCCTCCTGCTCGGTCCACTTCCATCGGCGGGCCAGCCGCATGAAGTGGGTGTCGACGGTGATGCCGGGCACCCCGAACGCGTTCCCCAGCACGACGAAGGCGGTCTTGCGCCCCACGCCCGGCAGCGTGACCAGGTCCTCCAGCCGCCCCGGAACCTCTCCGCCGAAGTCGTCCCGCAAGGCCCTGGAGAGGCCGAGGAGGGACTTCGCCTTCGCCCGGAAGAAGCCGGTCGGCCTGATGAGCTCTTCCAGTTCCTCCGGCACGGCCGCGGCCATGTCCTCGGGCGTCGGGTACTTCGCGAAGAGCGCGGGCGTCGTCTGGTTCACCCGCAGGTCCGTGGTCTGGGCGGACAGGACCGTGGCGACGAGCAACTGGAAGGGGTTCAGGAAGTCGAGCTCGGGATGTGCGTACGGGTACACGTCGGCCAGCTCACGGTTGATCCGCCGGGCACGACGCACCATCGCGGGCCTGGACTCGGGCTTCCCGGCCGGAGCGGCCGGCGCCTTGGCCGCCGTCCGGGAGGTTCCGGCCTTCTTCGCGGTGGCCTTCTTCGCGGTGGCCCTCTTCGCGGCGGTCTTCGTCGCGGGGACGGCCTTCTTCGCGGCGGCTTTCTTGGACGTGGCCGTGGCTTCGGAGGCCGCCGGCTCCACGGCGGATGTCCCGTCCACGGCCCCGGCCGGGGCGCTCCGGGCGACGCTCTTCCTGACCGCGGTCTTCTTCGCGGCGGCGCTCCTCGCCTCCGGCGTCTTCCGCGCGGTCGCCCGCGGCGTCTCCGGGGAAGCCATGGAGGTAGTCCTGTTCTTCGCTTTTGCTACTTTTGTCGGTAGAGGCGAATCGTGTTCGCCCACAGCGGAATCCTGCTGCCCTGCCACCCTGATGGCCCCCTCGGCCTGCGCTCTCACCGGCGAATTGGACACCCGGCCAGCCTAAGGGCCGCCACGGACATCTGCCCCGGCCATGGCGGATCACCACTCGAATCGGCCCCTGCCTGACGACAGGAGGGGCGGGTGCGTCAAACTTGTGTCGGGCCCTTGTGATCGATCGCACTGTTTTGGTGTGCGGCATCATGGGGACCACCGTCCCCTGAGCAGGTCGACAAGGAGAGAACTCGTGGACGACGTTCTGCGGCGCGCCCCGCTCTTCGCGGCGCTCGATGACGAGCAGGCCGCGGAGCTCCGCGCCTCGATGAGTGAAGTGACGCTCGCCCGCGGCGACGCTCTCTTCCACGAGGGCGACCCCGGCGACCGCCTCTACGTGGTCACCGAGGGCAAGGTCAAGCTCCACCGCACCTCGCCCGACGGCCGGGAGAACATGCTGGCCGTGCTCGGCCCCGGTGAGCTGATCGGCGAGCTGTCCCTCTTCGACCCCGGTCCGCGTACCGCGACCGCCACCGCCCTCACCGAGGTCAAGCTCCTCGGCCTGGGCCACGGCGACCTGCAGCCCTGGCTGAACGCGCGCCCCGAGGTGGCCACCGCCCTGCTGCGCGCCGTCGCCCGCCGACTGCGCAAGACCAATGACCAGATGTCCGACCTGGTCTTCTCCGACGTTCCGGGCCGTGTCGCCCGGGCACTCCTCGATCTCTCGCGCCGCTTCGGCGTGCAGTCCGAGGAGGGCATCCACGTCGTCCACGACCTGACCCAGGAAGAGCTGGCCCAGCTCGTCGGTGCCTCCCGCGAGACGGTGAACAAGGCACTGGCCGATTTCGCACAGCGTGGCTGGCTCCGTCTCGAGGCCCGCGCCGTCATCCTGCTCGACGTGGAACGCCTCGCCAAGCGCTCCCGTTAACCTGCCCGGTCCCGACGGGCGGGTACGACCCGCGCCGGACCCCGAGACGCCGGGCCCGGCGTCCGACGGGCGCGGCGGGGAGCACATAGGCGATCCGCAACGCACCACACGGACGAACGAGGGGGCCGCCCGGCGACCATCCGCCCGGGCGGCCCCTTCGCACGTCCCGGGCGCTTCGGGACACTCGTGCACGGTCGGTCATCGCTCGCCGCCGTCCACGATCAGCGGGTTCGCCGCCCCGCCGCCGCGCGGAACGCTGAAAGCAAGCGGAGCGTAGAGCACACGGGCGGCTCCGGCCCGGGCACCTCCCGCCTCGCCGGGACGATCTCCCCCTCCCGCCCGGGAGGGGCCGGGAAGCGCTGGAGGACCTGTTCCTGGCGGGCTGGGAAGGCGGTCGTGAGCGAGGGGCCCAGCCGGCACGAAGCCTCCGGCCGGGCCCGGCCGCGCCGAAGGCCAAGCCCTAGATGAGACCGTGTTCCCGCAGGTACTCGAGCTGCGCCCGCACCGAGAGCTCCGCCGCGGGCCAAAGCGACCGGTCCACGTCCGCGTACACGTGTGCGACCACGTCGGCCGCCGAGCGGTGGCCGTTCTCCACGGCCGTCTCGACCTGCGCGAGCCGGTTCGCACGATGGGCGAGATAGAACTCCACCGCGCCCTGGGCGTCCTCCAGCACCGGTCCGTGTCCCGGGAGCACCGTGTGCACACCGTCGTCCACGGTCAGGGACCGTAGCCGGCGCAGCGAGTCGAGGTAGTCGCCGAGGCGGCCGTCAGGATGCGCGACGACCGTCGTGCCCCGGCCGAGGATGGTGTCGCCCGTCAGCACGGCCCGGTCGGCGGGCAGATGGAAGCAGAGCGAGTCCGCGGTGTGCCCGGGGGTCGGCACGACCCTCAGTTCGAGGCCCCCGGTACGGATCACGTCCCCCGCGGCCAGCCCCTCGTCGCCGAGCCGGAGCGCGGGGTCGAGGGCGCGCACCCTCGTGCCGGTCAGCTCGGCGAACCGGGCGGCTCCCTCGGCGTGGTCCGGATGCCCGTGGGTGAGCAGGGTCAGGGCGATCCGCTTGCCCGCCTCCTCGGCCGCCGCGACGACGTTCCGCAGGTGCCCGTCGTCGAGCGGGCCCGGATCGACGACCACGGCGAGGTCGGAGTCGGGCTCGGCGACGATCCAGGTGTTGGTGCCGTCCAGGGTCATCGCGGAGGGATTGGGCGCCAGGACGTTGATCGTGCGGGAGGTCGCCCGCCCCGACACCACCGCGCCGCGCGGCTGCCCCGGCAGCGCCGATGCGTTCGTCATCGCGTGCCTCCCGTCGGTCCGGCCGGATCGGCCGGACCCGTGGGGACGTGCTTGGTGAACTCCTCGTGGCCGGGCCAGCTGAGCACCAGTTCGCCGTCCTCCAGGCGTGCCTGGGCCAGGATCGGCGCGAGGTCCTGCCCGGCGGCGGCCGCGAGGGCCTCCGTGGCGGTGGCGAACCGCCCCAGGACCCGCAGTGTGGCGATCGTCGGCGGCATCATCAGCAGTTCGCCCCTGTCGTACCCGGCGGCGGCGTCCGCGGGCCGGATCCACACCGTGCGGTCAGCCTCGGTCGAGGCGTTCCTGGTCCGCTGTCCACGCGGCAGCGAGGCGACGAAGAACCACGTGTCGAAACGGCGCGGCTCGAACTCCGGGGTGATCCAGCGAGCCCAGGCCCCCAGCAGGTCCGACCGCAGCACCAGGCCCCTGCGGTCCAGGAACTCGGCGAAGGACAGCTTCCGGTCGACGAGCGCGGCCCGGTCGGCCTCCCAGTCGTCGCCCGTGGTGTCCTCGACGACGCGGTCCGCGGTCTCCCCCGCGAGCAGGACTCCGGCCTCCTCGTAGGTCTCCCGGACCGCAGCGCAGACGATCGCCTGCGCGGACGCCTCGTCCTCGACGCCGAGCCGCCGCGCCCACTCGGCCGGCGAGGGACCCGCCCAACGCACCGGCCGGGCATCGCGCTCGTCCACTCCGCCGCCGGGGTAGACGTATGCGCCCCCGGCGAAGGCCATGGATGCGCGTCGGCGCAGCATATGGACGTGTGCACCCTCGGAGGTGTCCTTGAGCAGCATCACGGTCGCCGCCCGCCGGGGGGCGACGGCGGTGATCTCGCCCGCGGCGAGCGCCCGGATCCGGTCGGGCCATTCCGGTGGGTACCACTGACCATTGGACATGGCCGGATGCTATGCGCTCACGCGCGGATGTTCGAGGGGTGGCCGGTCCGCGGCGGCGGGTGGGACGGCCCGGCGGTCCCGCGCACGCCACGGTTCCGCCGGCGACCGCCGGCGGACGCGTCCCCGCCGGACCTCTCCGCCTCGCAGCGGCCCCGGGCCGCTCCCCCGCGAGGGGGCTCGGGACTCGCCCGGCGGGGCCCCGGACTCCCGCCCGGCGGAAGCCCGGGGTCCCGTCACGTCAGTCCTGGACCAGCTCCACCTGGATCTCGACCTCGACGGGCGCGTCCAGCGGCAGTACGGCGACACCCACGGCGCTGCGCGCGTGCACGCCCTTGTCGCCGAGGACCGCTCCGAGCAGCTCGCTCGCGCCGTTGACGACGCCGGGCTGTCCGGTGAAGTCGGAGGCGGAGGCGACGAAACCGACCACCTTCACGACCCGGGCGATCCGGTCCAGGTCACCGGCGATGGACTTCACGGCGGCCAGCGCGTTCAGCGCGCAGGTGGCGGCCAGTTCCCTGGCTTCCTCGGGGGTGACCTCCGCACCGACCTTGCCGGTGACCGGAAGCTTGCCCTCCACCATCGGGAGCTGCCCCGAGGTGTAGACGTACGGGCCCGACTGCACGGCCGGCTGATACGCCGCCAGCGGCGGGACGACGGCAGGCAGGGTCAGCCCGAGCTCGGTGAGCTTGGCCTCGACCGCCCCGCTCATGACTTCTCCCGCTTGAGGTAGGCCACGAGCTGCTCGGGGTTGTTCGGCCCGGGGACGACCTGGACGAGCTCCCAGCCGTCCTCGCCCCAGGTGTCCAGGATCTGCTTGGTCGCGTGCACGAGAAGGGGCACGGTCGCGTATTCCCACTTGGTCATGGAGCCGACTGTAGCCGCACCGGTGGGCGGCCCCGCGACACAGGTTCGCGCGGCACGCGAGACACCCGGTGCGCCTGACCCGCCCAACGCGACCCGGGGTCGCTTAGCCCGCGGGCCGACTGGTTAGGCTCCAGGACGTGAGCAGGCTCCAGGTCGTCAGCGGCAAGGGCGGTACCGGTAAGACGACGGTCGCCGCGGCCCTCGCGCTCGCCCTCGCGACCGAGGGAAAGCGCACTCTCCTCGTCGAGGTGGAGGGCAGGCAAGGCATCGCGCAGCTCTTCGAGACGGAGGCGCTGCCCTACGAGGAACGCAAGATCGCCGTCGCTCCCGGCGGCGGCGAGGTGCACGCGCTGGCCATCGACGCCGAGCGGGCCCTCCTCGACTACCTCCAGATGTTCTACAAACTCGGGTCGGCCGGCCGGGCCCTGAAGAAGCTCGGCGCGATCGACTTCGCCACGACCATCGCGCCGGGCGTGCGGGACGTGCTCCTGACGGGCAAGGCGTGCGAGGCCGTGCGCCGACGGGACAAGCAGGGCCGGTACGCCTACGACCACGTCGTCATGGACGCCCCCCCGACCGGCCGCATCACCCGCTTCCTGAACGTCAACGACGAGGTGGCGGGGCTGGCCAAGATCGGCCCGATACACAATCAGGCCCAGGCCGTGATGCGCGTCCTCAAGTCCGCGGAGACCGCGGTGCACCTGGTGACGCTGCTGGAGGAGATGCCCGTGCAGGAGACCGCGGACGGCATCGCCGAGCTGCGCGCCGCGGACCTCCCCACCGGCAAGGTGATCGTGAACATGGTGCGGCCGCACGTCCTCGACGAGGAGGCGGTCCGGGCCGCGGCGACCGCCGGACGCCGCAAGGACATCGCCAAGTCGCTGACCGGGGCCGGCGTCAGCGGCGCGGCCAAGCTGGTGGGGCCGCTGCTGGAACAGGCCGCCGAGCATGCCCAGCGGGTCGAGCTGGAGCGCGAGCAGCGTGCCGCGCTGGAGGCGCTGAAGCTGCCGGTGTACGAACTCCCGCTGCTGAGCGAGGGGGTCGACCTGGCTGGGCTCTACCAGCTGGCGACCGAACTGCGAAAGCTCGGAGTGGACGCCGAGGCCGATGCCGGGACGGATGCCCGATGACCGGACTGAACGGATGACGCCGTCGATGACGCATGGCAGCACCCTGCGGGACACACCGCTGCTCGAGATCGATCCACTGCTCGACGACCCGGGGATCCGCATCATCGTGTGCTGCGGCGCCGGCGGGGTGGGCAAGACGACGACCGCCGCCGCCCTCGGGGTACGGGCGGCCGAGCGCGGCCGCCGGGCGGTCGTGCTCACCATCGACCCCGCACGCCGGCTGGCCCAGTCGATGGGGATCGACCTGCTGGACAACACCCCTCGCCGGGTGGAAGGCATCGAGGGCGGCGGCGAGCTGCACGCCATGATGCTCGACATGAAGCGCACCTTCGACGAGATCGTCGAGGCGCACGCGGACCCGTCCCGGTCCCGCGCCATCCTGGAGAACCCCTTCTACCAGTCCCTGTCGGCCGGCTTCGCGGGCACGCAGGAGTACATGGCCATGGAGAAGCTGGGGCAACTGCGGGCGCGCGACGAGTGGGACCTGATCATCGTGGACACTCCCCCCTCGCGGTCGGCGCTGGACTTCCTGGACGCGCCGAAGCGGCTGGGGTCCTTTCTGGACGGCAAGTTCATCAGGCTGCTCATGGCCCCAGCGAAGATGGGCGGCCGCGCCGGGATGAAGTTCCTGAACGTCGGCATGTCGATGATGACCGGCACACTGGGAAAGCTGCTGGGCGGTCAGCTGCTGCGTGACGTACAGACCTTCGTGGCCGCGATGGACACGATGTTCGGCGGGTTCCGCACCCGTGCCGATGCCACGTACCGGCTGCTGCAGGCGCCCGGAACGGCGTTCCTGGTGGTCGCCGCCCCGGAGCGGGACGCACTGCGCGAGGCGGCGTACTTCGTGGAGCGCCTGGCGGCGGAGGAGATGCCACTGGCCGGGCTGGTGCTCAACCGCGTCCACGGCAGCGGCGCCGCCCGGTTGTCGGCCGAGCGCGCGCTGGCCGCCGCAGAAAATCTTGACGAGGGCCGCATTGTGGATCAGGAGGCCGGGAAGGCTGCTGAGCGTGGCACCACGGGGTCCTCTCCCACCCCTTCCGCCGTGGAGCCGGATTCCGAGTCCGACCAGCCCTCGGCACCCCCGACCTCACAACTGACCGCCGGTCTGCTGCGCCTGCATGCCGAACGGATGCAGGTGCTGTCGCGCGAGCAGCGCATGCGTGACCGCTTCACCGCACTCCACCCCGAGGTAGCCGTGGCCGAAGTGGCCGCGCTGCCGGGCGATGTGCACGACCTCACCGGCCTACGGGCCATCGGTCACAGGCTCGCGGGCGACACCCCTGCGGCCGGATCCGTGTAAGGACCGCGACGGCCTCCTGGCGCCCGGGTCGCCACCCGGGCGCACGGCGGAGCGACGCGTCCCACCGCCCGGCCGTGGGACGTACGGCCGATCCGCGTGGCCTCCCGGGCCCGCACGGGGCACAGGGTGTTTGATGCCGTCGTCGGCCCGTACTGTGTGCGGCCGCGCACAGACGAACGCGGGCACACCTCCGCGGGGCCCGGTGCGCGAACCCGTCCGC
Organism: Streptomyces sp. NPDC049887; assembly: GCF_040656535.1. Taxonomy (NCBI): domain Bacteria; kingdom Bacillati; phylum Actinomycetota; class Actinomycetes; order Kitasatosporales; family Streptomycetaceae; genus Streptomyces; species Streptomyces sp. NPDC049887. Next base: position 165,598 of record NZ_JBFAMM010000010.1, read on the forward strand.
TGTGTGACGGCTCACATCCTGGTGGAGAGCTTCAACGCCGAGGCCACGCACGGCACGGGTGGACCGGACACGAGGTACGGCCGACTCGCTCGCCCCGCCCACCCAGGGCGGCACGGACGAGGGCGCACCACCGTAGGGCCGCACCGTCAGTCGGTGGGAACGACCGGACACGGCCAGGCGGAACACACACCACGGCGTGCGACACCGACCCGCACGGACCCAGGCGGCCCGCAGAGCGGCCGGAGCTCCCTGGGACCGCGAGCCGCGCAGAGGGTCACGATGCGGTGCGACCGAGCCGGACCCTCGGCCGCCTCGGCCGGTTCAGCCCACGGCGGCGAACGTCTCGTAGGTCTCGTCGTCCTCGAGCCCCACGGGCAGGATGCCGGCGCTCCGCTCGTACTCCGTACGCGCGGTCTCCAGCAGGCGACGCCAGGAGGTGACGGTGGGGCGCCGGCGCAGCAACGCGCGCCGCTCCCGCTCGGTCATGCCACCCCACACACCGAACTCGACACGATTGTCGAGCGCGTCGGCCAGGCACTCCGTCCGCACCGGGCATCCGGTGCACACCGCCTTGGCCCTGTTCTGCGCCGCTCCTTGTACGAACAGTTCATCCGGATCGGTAGTGCGGCAAGCTGCCTGCGCACTCCAGTCGGTTACCCAGCCCATGCCGGCGCCGTCCTCTCCCGAATCGAGGCTCCCCCACGGCGGCAGCGGCATATTCACCGCTGCCAGTTGAGGACGTTACGGAAGGTGGGCACAGCGCAACACCCCCTTCGGGCCCAATCTTGAATGGTCCGAACGGACTATGCGTAAGCGGCAGATCACCCGGGGGAGTGAGCTGGGGGCATACGTAATGAATCCGGCAAATCAGCCGGGCAGACGGAGCGGCCGCAGGGCGGACATCGCTGCGGAACATCTCGGGGATGGCGCGGGGTCTTGATACACAACCGCACTGCTGTGACAGTTGGGAGCAGCTTAGGCCAAGGCATGTACGCGTGTCCGGAGAACGAGAACGTAGGCTGCCCCTATGTCGAAGAAGCGATCGGGCGGTGGTCTGACCGGGACCCAGCAGGCCGCCAAGTTCCTCGGTGTCAGTGTGCTCGCGGGAGCCGTGCTGGCGGGCCTGGCCCTGCCGGCCGCCGGCGCGCTGGGACTGGCCGCCAAGGGCACGGTCGAGGGATTCGACGAGATCCCCGCCAATCTCAAGACCCCGCCGCTGAGCCAGCGCACGACGATCCTGGACGCCGACGGGGGCCAGATCGCCACCGTCTACTCGCGTGACCGCACGGTCGTCCCGCTGAAGGCCATCTCGCCGTACATGCAGAAGGCCATCGTCGCCATCGAGGACGCGCGCTTCTACGAGCACGGGGCGATCGACCTCAAGGGCGTGCTGCGCGCCGTCAACCGCAACGCGCAGGAGGGCGGCGTCACCCAGGGCGCTTCGACCCTCACCCAGCAGTACGTCAAGAACGTCTTCGTCGAGGAGGCCGGCGACGACCCGGACAAGGTCGCCCAGGCCACCCAGCAGACCATCGGCCGCAAGGTCCGCGAACTCAAGTACGCGATCCAGGTCGAGGAGGAGCTCGGGAAGAAGAAGATCCTCGAGAACTACCTCAACATCACCTTCTTCGGCCAGCAGGCCTACGGCGTCGAGGCGGCGTCCAAGCGCTACTTCTCCAAGTCGGCGAAGGACCTGAAGCTGGAGGAGGCCGCGCTGCTCGCCGGCATCGTCCAGTCGCCCAGCCGATACGACCCCGTCAACGACGGGGAGGAGGCGACCAAGCGGCGCAACACCGTGCTCCAGCGGATGGCCGACGTCGGCGACATCTCCCAGTCCGAGGCCGACACGGCCAAGGAGACGCCGATCACACTGAAGGTCAGCAAGCCCAAGAACGGCTGCATCACGGCCGTCGACGGCGCGGGCTTCTTCTGCGACTACGTACGCGAGGTCTTCCTCACGGACCCGGTCTTCGGCAAGACCCGCGAGGAGCGGGCCAAGGTCTGGAACCAGGGCGGCCTGAGGATCCGCACGACCCTGGACCCGCAGGCTCAGAAGTCCGCCCAGGAGTCGCTGAAGGACCACGTCTACCAGTCCGACAAGGTCGCGGCGGCGGTCACCATGGTCGAGCCCGGGACGGGCCGGATCATCGCGATGGGCCAGTCCAAGCCGTACGGCTTCGGCGAGAACGAGACGCAGATCAACTACTCGGTCGACGCCAAGATGGGCGGCTCCAACTTCGGCTTCCCGGTGGGCTCGACCTTCAAGCCGTTCGTGGCCGCGGCCGCGCTGGAGCAGGGCCGGCCGCCGACGCAGTCGTACCCGGCGCCGTTCAAGATGCCGTACCCGGACTCGATCGCGAGTTGCTCCGACCGGCCCTGGCGGAACCGCGGCGGCGACACGGTGGAGAACGAGAACGAGAAGGAGGTCGGTCCCTACGCCCTCCGCGAGGCGATGGAGCTCTCCGTCAACACGTACTTCGTGCAGATGATAGGAGACATCGGCCTCTGCCCCGTGGTGGAGATGACCGACCGCCTGGGCGTGGTACAGGGCAACGGGGAGAAGCTCCCGGCCAGTCCCGCGCCGCTGACCCTCGGCTCGACCGGTATCTCGCCCCTCACGATGGCCAACGCCTACGCGACGTTCGCCAACCGCGGCACGCACTGCACACCGACGGCGATCGAGTCGATCACGACCGCCGACGGCAAGAGCCTCAGGGTGCCCCGGACCGAGTGCGGCAAGGTGATGTCGGAGCGCACGGCGGACACCGTCAACACGCTGCTGCGCGGCGTGGTCGACTCCGGCACCGGCCAGGAGGCCGGCCTGACGGACCGTGACAACGCGGGCAAGACGGGTACCACGGACGAGCGCAGGAACGCCTGGTTCGTGGGCTACACCCCGAACCTGTCCGGAGCGGTCTGGGTCGGCAGCGCCACCCAGAAGGTGAAGATGGTGAACATCCGCATCGGCGGCCGCTACCACGGCAAGGTCTTCGGCGGTCAGGTCCCCGGCCCGATCTGGAAGGACGCGATGGCGGGGGCGCTCAAGGGCAAGGAGGCCCCGGGCTTCAACACCGTTCACGTGCCCGACACGTCGAAGGACGAGGACGGGGAGGACGAGGGGCGCCCTGACGACGACGGCCGCCACGACGACAAGCCGGGCAGGAACGGCGGCCGGGACCCGTTCCCCGACATCTCGCTCCCGCCGGACTTCATCGGCGGCAACGTCACCCGCGGCCAGGACAGCGGCGGCGGGAACGGCGGCAGGCGGCGGGGCTGACCCCGTGCCCCACGGCTCGGCTCACCGGCCCTGGTCCGGCGTGAGCCGTCCCGCCCGGACACGTGACGGGAACGGACCGCGCGTCCGGTGGTCCGGGGCGGATCCGGCGGCCGGCCCCTGGCTCGGGCGCGGCCGCGCGGTTCACTCGCGCGTGCCGCCAGGCCGGGCACGGGGCACCTGGCCCCGGACAGGGCTCGGCCCCTCGGGTCACCGTGGCGCCACGGGCGGGAAGCAGTACGGCGAAGGGTCCCGGTGCGTATGGCACCGGGACCCTTCGCCGTACCGGCGCGTCGCGGAACGCGCGCCGCGCGGGACCGGCCGCGGAGTCAGCCGGCGAGAAGCTTCTTGACCGCCGCGGCCACGCGGCCGCCCTCGGCGCGGCCCGCCACCTTCGGGTTGACGATCTTCATGACCGCACCCATCGCCCGGGGGCCCTCGGCGCCGGCGCCCCTGGCCTCCTCGACGGCCTGGGCCACGATGCCGTTCAGCTCTTCGTCCGTCAGCTGCTTGGGCAGGTAGGCGTCGAGGATCTCGCCCTCCGCCTTCTCGCGGTCCGCCTGCTCGGCACGGCCGCCCTGGGCGAAGGCCTCGGCCGCCTCGCGGCGCTTCTTCGCCTCCTTGGCGATCACCTTCTGGACCTCGTCGTCGGAGAGTTCACGCGCCTCCTTGCCCGCGACCTCCTCCTTGGTGATCGCGGAGAGGGTCAGCCGGAGCGTCGAGGAGCGCAGTTCGTCGCGCGCCCTGATCGCCTCGGTGAGGTCTTCCTGCAGCTTGGACTTGAGCGTGGTCATGCGTCGATTGTGGCAGGCGCGCGCCGGGACGCGCCCGCGCATTTCCCCGGCGCGGGTCGGGGCCCCTGCCGGACGACGGCCGCGGCTGGCCTGGCCCGCGCCCCCTCACCCCATGGCGTCGGCCCACCCATGCCCCGGCCCACCCATGCCCCGGCCCATCACCGGGGCCGGGCCGTGAGACGGCCCGGCCGTGAGATCGGCCCGCCTCATGGATCCGGCCGTCACCCCTGCCAGCCCTCCGCCCGTAAGGCGCCGGACACGTCGTGGCCGTTTCCGGGTGGCGCCCGCGTCGGCCTGCGGCCACCGGCCGTTGACAACCTGCGCGCATGCCGGTCCACCGCCTCCCCGTCAGCCCCAGCCACTGCCAGTGGCTGGGGCTGACGGGGTCTGCGGCGCTGGCTGCGGGCGGCACGGCAGCCGGCGCCCTGCCCGTACGCGACGCACCGGCGCCGCACTCCGTAACGGCCGTGCTCGGCCTGGCCGCGGCGTACTTCGGGCTGGTCCTGCTGCTGGCCGCCTGGGCGCTCCTCGGCCGCACGGCACGCGGTCCCGCGGCGCCGAGCCCCCGCGCCCTGCTGCTCACCCTCGCACTGTGGGCGGCGCCGCTGCTCCTGGCCCCGCCGCTGTTCAGCCGGGACGTGTACAGCTATCTCGCGCAGGGGGCGATGGTCGACGCCCGGATCGACGTCTACGCCCACGGCCCGTCCCGGCTCGGCGGACCGCTGACCGCCGAAGTGGCGCCGATCTGGCGGCACACCCCGACCCCGTACGGGCCGGTCTTCCTCGGCTGTGCCTCCGCTGTCGCGGGTTTCGCCCGCAGTGAGGTCGCCGCCGGGGTCCTCGGCATGCGGCTGGTGGCCCTGCTCGGCGTGGCGCTGATGGTGCTGTGCCTCCCGGCCCTCGCCCGGCACTGCGGCGCCGACCCACGCACCGCCGTGTGGCTCGGCGGCCTCAACCCGCTCGTGCTGCTCCACCTCGTCGGCGGTGCGCACAACGACGCGGTGATGCTGGGGCTGCTCGGCGCGGGTCTCGTGGCGGCGCTCGGCCGGTGGCCGGTCGTCGGTGCCGTACTCGTCACCCTCGCCGCGCTGGTGAAGGCCCCGGCCGTGCTCGCCCTGCCGGCCGTCGCCCTGCTCCGGGCCCGACGACGGTCCGGCAGGAGCCCCCGGCTGCGTGCCGTCCTCGCCACCGGCGGCGCGGCGGCGGCCACCACCGTCGCCGCGACCGCGCTGGCCGGCACCGGCTACGGCTGGACGGCCGCTCTCGACACCCCGGTGTCACCGGGGAACTGGTCGCTGACCTCGACGCTCGGCCGCCTGACCGGTGCGGCGCTGCGGAGCGTGGGCAGCGGGCCGGCCGAATTCGCCGTACCTGCCTGGCACTTGGCCGGCCTCGCCGCCACCGTTCTCACCGTCCTCGTCTGCTGGAGACGCCACCATCTGCGCCGGCCGGTGTACGCGGTCGGACTCAGCCTGGGCGCCGTGGCCGTCCTGGGCCCGGCGATCCGTCCGTGGTACGTCTTGTGGGGTGTGTTCCTGATCGCCGCCACGGCGCCCAGGGGTTCGGTACGCGCGCGGCGCGTGGCTGCCCTGGTGAGCGGATTTCTCGCTCTCGTGGTGATGCCGAGCGGGTTCGCGCCCGACCATAATCAGCTGTTGATCGCAGTTGGCGGAAGCACACTGGGGGTACTGGCGCTGTGGTGCGCATACAGGCTGGCGGCACGAGCGGCAGACCGGGCTCTCCGCACGGAGGCACACCCTCCGGCGGCTCCCCGTCCGAAGGAACCTCCTCCGAAGGTCCCGTACCCGAAGGAGCCGCCGCCCCTGGCAGCAGCCCCTCTCCCGGATCCTCCGCCGCAGTTCGACGACCCGGCGCGGGACCCGCACCGTCCGCTGGGGAGCACAGCGTGAGGATCCCCGTGACCAGGCGTGGCCGTGTCCTGGTGACCCTCGGCATGTCGGCGGTGGCGGTCTTCTTCCTCGGCACCGTCCCGTTCCACCGGAACTGGTTCGACCTGCACGTCTACTACGGGGCGGTCGACCACTGGATCGGCGGCCACCCGATCTACGACTACCTCCGGCCCGGAACCCGCTACGGCTTCACGTACCCGCCCTTCGCGGCACTGTGCATGCTGCCGATGACCCTGGTCGGCTGGCACAGTGCCCTGGCGATAAGCCAGCTGATGAACGTGGCGGCAGCCGCCCTCATCCTCTACGTCTGCCTGGACACGACGATCCGGCGGGAGAGCCGGCACAGATGGTTCGCGTACGCCGTGGCGGCCTGCATGCTCGCCCTGCTGGAGCCCGTGCGGGACACCGTGAGCTTCGGCCAGGTCAATCTCCTCCTGTTGGCGCTGGTCCTCGCCGACTGCTGGCTGCTGACGGCCGGGCGCGAACGCTTCCCGTCGCTCGGCCGGCTCGCCGGACTCGGCATCGGCCTCGCGGCCGCGATCAAACTCACCCCGGCGATCTTCATCTGCTACCTGCTGGTGACCCGGCGGTGGCGGCCGGCCGGGGTCGCCATCGCCACCGCGAGCGGCGCGACCCTGCTCGCCGCCCTGGCGGCGCCGACGGCATCGCGCACATTCTGGACCGAGGCGATGTGGAACACCGACCGGGTCGGTTCGCTCTCCTACGTCTCCAACCAGTCCTGGCAGGGCATGCTGGCCCGGCTCACCGAACCGTTCGCCGAGCCCAGCCGTACGGTGTGGGCCCTGGGCGTACTGCTCCTGATGTGGCTGTGGGCCCGACGGGTGCGGCAGGCCGTCGCCACGGGTGACGAGCTCGCGGGCTTCGCCCTGACGGGTATCGCCGCATGCCTGGTGAGCCCGGTCACCTGGGTGCACCACCTGGTCTGGCTGATCCCGGCCCTCGCCGTGCTCACCGACAAGGGGCTGCGGGCCGCGCCGGGCGGGGAACGGCGCCGCCGGCTGCTGACCTGGGCCCTGGCGAGCTACGCGATCCTGTGCAGCAGCATGGTCTGGCTGTGGCGGTGGAACGACGGTGGTGCGCCCGGATTCCTCGGTTCCAACGCCTATGTGTGGATAGCGCTGCTCCTGCTCCTGCTCCTGCCGCTCGGACGGCCGGGCACGGACGGGGACGGGCCGTATGCCGAGAGCGGACCGTCTGCGACGATGGGCGCATGCGCGCACGCTACGGCCTCCCCCTCAAAATCGGTGCCGGTGTCACGGCTGTCGGAGCAGTCGGCATCGCCTACGCGGCCGGGTTCGAAGCCCGCTCCTTCCGGCTCCGGCGGGTGACCGTCCCGGTTCTGCCGAGAGGGATGCGCCCCCTGCGCGTACTGCAGGTCTCCGACATCCACATGGTGTGCGGGCAGCGCAAGAAGCGGGCCTGGCTCCAGTCGCTGGCCGGGCTGCGCCCCGACCTCGTCGTCAACACCGGCGACAACCTGTCGGACACGAACGCCGTGCCCGAGGTGCTCGACGCCCTCGGGCCGCTGATGGAGTACCCGGGTGTGTACGTCTTCGGGTCGAACGACTACTACGGCCCGAAGCTGCGCAATCCGGCCCGCTATCTGATCGAGAAGTCCCAGGGCCGCCACGGACTCAACGGCAACGCCCCCGCGGTGGGCGTCGTGCACAACCCCTGGGAGGGCCTCCGGGACGCCTTCGACGCTGCCGGGTGGGTCGGCCTGAGCAACGCGCGCGGCCGTCTGAAGCTCGACGGCGGCCTCGAGCTCGCCTTCACGGGGCTGGACGATCCCCACATCAAACGGGACCGCTACGAGAAGGTCGCCGGTGGGCCCGACAAAACCGCAGACTTCTCGATGGCCGTCGTCCACGCCCCCTATCTGCGCTCGCTGGACGCCTTCACGACCGAGGGCTACCCCCTGATCCTCGCGGGCCACACCCACGGCGGCCAGCTGTGCATTCCCTTCTACGGCGCCCTGGTCACCAACTGCGACATCGACACCGACCGGGTGAAGGGTCTTTCCACCCACGGGTCCGACGGCCTCGTCTCCTACCTCCACGTCTCCGCGGGCTGCGGCACCAACCGCTACACCCCGGTCCGTTTCGCCTGCCCTCCGGAGGCGACGCTGCTGACGCTGGTGGCACGGGACTGAGCCGGTGCCCGGCCGCGCCAGGACGGCACGGCCGCGGTGGCACCGTGGGTGGGGGGCCGCGCGAAGGAGCCGACGGAGTGGGGGTGCGCCGCCGGTACGGGTGCGACGGCTGAGGCTCCCTCGCTCGCACCACCCTTCGCCGACCGGCGTCCGACACGACTCACGCCGCTCCGTCCCTGGTGGGGGCCCCGTAAAACCGGATTTCGTCTCCGGGCGCCGGTGGGCTAAAGTAAACGACGTCGCCGCGAGAGCGAGTGACATCGGGGTGTAGCGCAGCTTGGCAGCGCGCTTCGTTCGGGACGAAGAGGTCGTGGGTTCAAATCCCGCCACCCCGACGCTGGTCAGAGGCCACATACGGATTTCCGTATGTGGCCTCTGTCGTACTCGGGTGGCCAAACAGAGGGCCAAACGAATTTGATCAGGCCACCGCGTCGCCCTCTGCGTCGTCCTCCGCGGCCTCCCCTTCCTGATCTTCGGCGAAGATGTCGTCCATCGCTTCGGCACCCTGCGTGATCACGGGCCGGAGCTGCTTCCGGTAGACCGCCTCGGTCGTCGCCTGACTGCTGTGGCCGACCAGCAGCGCAATCCGCTCCAAGGGGATGCCGTGGTCGGAGAGCAGGGACACGAAGCTGTGCCGGAGCTCCCGCGGCGTCCACTCAGGCTTCAGTCCGGCCTTCTTCACGATGGCCTTGAAGTCTCGCCGGACGTTGGCTGCGTCCGCGGCTCGCCGCTCCGGGTCGTAAAGACACGGCCAGCCGGGCTCCACTCCATCCCTCTCGATGCTCGCTCCTGCTTCTGCCATCGCATGTGCTCTTCGAGGACCTCGACCACCTGCCTCGGCAGAGCTATGGTCCGGCGGCTCTTCCTTGTCTTGGTCTCACCGTGCCTGCGCACCGAACGCCACACCGCGACGTGAGGCGGGATGCCGTCCGTGGTCTCCAGAAAGACGTGATCCCAGGTGAGGGGCCGCGCCTCTTCCGTGCGGACTCCGCTCAGGAGCGAGAGCACGAGGTAGGCGTACAGCCGTGACGGACGCGCGGCGGTGAGCACGGCTTTCGCCTGCTCCAGGTTCAGTGCCTTGCTCGGTCGGCCGGGGCGCCCCTCCGGTGCGGTGACGAGTAGGGCGACGTTCCGCGCGGCCTTGTCCCTGCGCTGAGCGTGCGCGATGGAGCGACGCAGGATGGCGAGCAGGTCACGCAGGCTTCGCGTCGCGAGGAATTCGGCCCTGTCGTCCAACCAGTCGTCGACATCGTCCGCGCTGAGTTCCTTCAGCTTGGCCTTGCCGATGAACGGGATCAGGTGCTTGTTCGCCATCGAGCGGTTCTTGCCGATGGTGCCCTTCTCGTCACGCCCCTTCAGCCCGCGCTCCAACCAATCGTTCACCGCGTCAGCCACGGTGTAGTTGGCCGGCGCTTTGACGCCCGTCTGCATCTCCTTCTTCAAGTCTCGGATTTTCTGGCGTACTTCGGTCTTCGTCTTGCCGTACACCTTCGGCCGACGGCGCTTGCCGTTCGGGGCGTACCCGAGGGAGACCGCTCCCACGTAGCTCTTCTTTCTAAAACTGCCGATCGTCGTTGACACCTGGGTCTCTGATCACTACGGAGATCCACATGTCGAAGACACCCCCGCTCGATCGTGAGGCCAAGCGGCGCCTGGCCGTCATACGTCATGTCGAAGAGGTCACCGGCAACCTCGCCATGAGTTGCCGGTACTTCGGCATCAGCCGGCAGGCGTACTACATCTGGTACCGCCGCTACCAGGCCGAGGGCATCGAGGGGCTGCGCACTCGGTCCAAGGCCCCCAAGCACAGCCCGAACGCCACGCATGTGGAGGTGGTCGGGAAGATCATCTACCTCCGGCAGAACTACCACTTCGGGCCCGAGAAGATCGCGATGTACCTCAAGCGGTACCACGACGTCACGATCAGCAAGTCGGGTGTGTGGCGGATCCTCAAGCGCCTGGACATGGGCCGCCTGCCGGCCTCTCAGCGGTACAAGCGCCACGACCGCCGATGGAAGCGGTACGAGAAGCAACTGCCCGGCCACCGGGTGCAGATCGACGTGAAGTTCATCGAACCCCTCGCCTCCATGCCTCAAGGCCGGCGAGGCGGCCGCAACAAGTACTACCAGCTCACGGCAATCGACGACTGCACCCGACTGCGAGTCCTGAAGATCTACCCGACGCTCAACCAGGCCACCGCCATCCAGTTCGTCGACTACGTCCTGCAGAGGCTGCCGTTCCAGGTGGAGGTGATCCAGACGGACAATGGAGCTGAGTTCCAGTCCGCCTTCCACTTCCACGTGCTCGACAAAGGCATCGGCCACGCCTACATCAAGCCCCACACACCGCGGCTGAACGGGAAGGTCGAACGCTCGCACCGGATCGACGGCGAGGAGTTCTACCGGCTCCTGGAGGGCGTCATCATCGACGACGCCGAGGTCTTCAACGACAAGCTGCGCGAGTGGGAGGACTACTACAACTACCATCGCCCACACGGCGGCCTCGGCGGCCAGACTCCCTACGAACGCCTCAAGCAGAAGACCGCACCCCAGGCGTAAACGATCACCATCGGTTGCACAGGTTCCGCGCCGATGTGAGCGGTGGCCTCGGCCTCGATGAGTTCCTGCAGGATCCGCTGGGCCAGGACCCTGATCAACTCGATTCCGTCCGCCGTACGCAGTGACTCCATCAGCCGGAGTAAGTCATGCTGGGACAAGGCCATCGCGTCACCTCTCTCAACGAGCTTCGCTACTCGGAGAGTTGCGCGATGGCCGCCCCATGACCAGGGGCTATGCGGAGATCGCTGTTACACCACTCGGTGGGACACCATCGTGCCCCGACCGGTCGAAGTGCTCAGCGTGACCTGCGAGTTCCGGTCCGCTGATCGGCTGCACCACCCGGCGGGACGCCATCCCTCGATGCCCGTACGCTTCGTGCTCGTGAGGGCAGAAACGTGCGACGTATCAGCTCTGAATTTTCGGACTCTATGGATAGCGTCAGAACGAGGCGTCAGCGACGCCGTGCAGACGCGGGAGCTTCCGTTCGCCCGTCAGTTCGGCTACGCCGAAGGTGCCAACTCCACACCGTGTGTCCTATGAGAGCCACGGCGACGACGCATGCTGCGGCGCGAGTTGCGTTCCAGGTCATGGCGAAAACCGGACCCTGCGAGTCCGCCTCTACGCTCAATCGCTGAGTCGCTTCAAAAAAGGCGATTAACGGGACAAGCAGACGGAACAAAAGGCCGCCGAATCCGGGTGTTCGTGCTACTTTCCCCACGAGCCCCACAGGCGCACCAAATACGAAAGCTGCTATTCCCCACACGAGTATTTGCCCCCCACTGGAGGCACCAGATTCCATTCCCTCCGGAATGGAGGTGGCGAACTCCGTACCGGCAGGAATAGAGGGGCTCGCGTCCTTGAACAGGTAGTACGCGATTACGCCGACAGCCAATCCCAAAGATGCGAGCAATGCCGACTCGATTTTGGATCGGCTGAAATAGCCCACCAGTAATGCATAGCAGGCCCATGGCCAACCGCTAGAAAAAACAATACTCAGGGCGACACAAACGGGGTTATCCCATTTTCCGGCAACGGGGCCCACTAGACCAAGTAACACACCCGCCGCGAGAGACACGGTGGCCGACGCAACGCGAGAACACGTAAAGCGTATGATGTCTCTTCCCCGTTCAGTGACGAAAGTCCGAGTTGAAGGTGGTGCCGTTCTTGGGCTGTGCGGGCCGCCGAACAGCCCAAGAACGATTCACCAACCTATCTCACCTTCCGAGGATCCACCGCTCGGTTCTGCAGCCAGAACCTAGTCGACGCTGTAGTAGGTGTAGCAGGTGTAGCCATGCCCCCCAGTCAGGCTCGCCTGAGAGGTGCTGCGGGCTGCAGCCCAAGCGCGATGCGTACCGCCCGCGATCTTCACCGTGGACGAGTGGCCCTTCGTCAGGTGGTAATAATTCGAGTAGCAGCGCTTATGGAATACCCCGGGGCTGACCTCTGTTGTGTACCATCCGTAACACCAGGTGCCACCGCTGGACGGGTTGACGCACGCCTCCGACAGCGCACCAACGGAATCCGCCGAAGCGTCCATCTTGAACGTCACCACACCCCATTCAGAGGGGTTGCCCAGATCTGCAGGAGGCTGGGTGCCGTCCCCGCGGTGGTGAACGGTTACGATGGCTCCGGAGGCGCTGGCGGTTGTAGACGCGTCCGCGGCGGCTGGCGCCGCGAGGCCTACACCCGCAATGGCTGCCCCCACGATGGCGAAAGCGACGGTTCTTCCGGCAATCTTCACAAGATTCCCTCCCCTGTTTTCCCTTGTTGGGAACGGGGGAGATCCTTCATAGATCCACACCCGCCGGCAAAGGTAAATCGGTCCTGCTGGCTCAAAACTCCCTTGATCGACCCGTGTGTCACCATCTGGACATTTCAACATTTATCGCCGCCTACCTTAAGGCGATAGTCTCGATGAATCCATCCAATCCGACACCTCAGTCATCCGTCGCCTTCAGCGCTGAAGGTTGGCCAATACCTGCCGGTCGGATTTGCCTATCGCGTCGGCGTGCCCCATCCCCGTTCGCGCGATCCCGGACGCAGGCGATGGCCTCACGGCGAACTATCCGCGATTCGGTTAACGCTCAACCGGGTGCTGCTATCCCCCCGCGCACTCGTCGAACGCGATGGCGTCCCGCCGGGTGGTGCAGCCGATCAGCGGACCGGAACTCGCAGGTCACGCTGAGCACTTCGACCGGTCGGGGCACCCCCGGCGCCTGACCGGGCTCCTTCGCGTACCCCGCCCGGCATGGAGATCATCGCGAGCCGCGTGCCGCACGGCGAGGCGCATGATCGCTTACACCACCTCGCGGGACGCGACCACGCTGGGTGATGTCCCACCGAGTGGTGTGACAGCGATCTTCACGGGCGCGACCTCAACGTCGTCCCGGGGACGAAGGCCGGCGGTCGTCAACGGTGACGACGCAGGCTGACGAGCTGTCAGCCGATGGTGGGGCGCCAAGGCCTTTCGCCTCCGACGTGACGTGCAGTTTTGCCCTTGATCACCGCTACACCACTCGGTGGGACACCATCGGACGCTGCGCTACGACCGGGGCATTCGGCCGTATGCCGGCGTGCACCGCTTGGATGAGTACTGGCGCATCCGTGAGCAGATGCTGGGGCCGACGCGGATTAAGGCTGCCAACACACTCTTCGGACGACACCAGGAGCCCACTTTCGAGATCCGACACCGAATGAGCGAATTCCGCCGCTCCGGGCACGCCGGGATCGGCGGCGCCGCTGCCCACCGCGTAGACGAGGTAGTCGTACGAGACCGTGCCACCGCCCGCCAGCGACACCCGGCGCTCGGCGGCGTCGATCCGGGTCGCGGCGTCGACCACCAGCCTGACGTTCCCGCCAAGAACCTCGCCGAAGCTCTCGACCGCGTCATCGGAGCCGGTCACGAGCTGGTGCAGGCGGATCCGCTCGACGAAGTCGGGACGCGGATTCACCAGCGTCACCGACACGCCGTCGCGCCGCGCCAGGCGATTGGCCGCCGTGACTCCCCCGTACCCACCGCCGACCACGACCACCTCGACGTTCCCGTTCATCATGTCTCCCTCGCGTTGTGGACTCGGCATGGAGACACCGGCCGCGCGGGTGTTGTGACGGCTCGCGGATGAGACGTGGCGCACACCGGACGCGGCGGGAGCGCCGCCCGCCCTCCGCGAGTGGCGTGGCGCGGCCCTGACGAGCTCGGGTCAGGGCCGCCTCGGCCTCCTGCTCCCTGCCGGCCCGAGGCGACGGGGTTCCGGCTGCGTGGCAGCCCACGGGCATCGCCGGGCCCGGCAACGGGCACGCGCATCGGCCTTGCACGGGCTTCCGCGCATCGTCGGCACGGCGCGGGTAACGTACCGGGATGCCCATTGCCCGGGACCGCCGTCCTCTGCTGTTCCTTGATGTCGATGGGCCCCTCCTGCCGTTCGGTGCCGCACCCGGTGCGTACGAGGGTGGTGGTCGGGACCAGCGGCCGGTGGCGGCCGGTCCGAATCCGCTGCTGGGCAGGCTCGATCCGGGGCTCGGGCCCAGGCTGGCGGCGCTTCCCTGCGAACTCGTGTGGGCCACGACGTGGATGGACGACGCCAACGACTGCGTCGGCCCGCTGCTCGGGCTGCCCCGCCTCGACGTCGTGGACTGGCCGGGTACGGCGGAGCAGGAGGAGCGGGATCGGCGGGCGGGGCTCCACTGGAAGACCCGGACGCTGCTCGACCGGGCCGGCGGACGCCCGTTCGTCTGGGTCGACGACGAGATCGGCGACGCGGACAGGGCCTGGGTGGCCGCCCACCACGGGAACAGGGCTCTGCTCCATGGCGTCGATCCCCGTCGTGGTCTCCGGTACGACGACCTGGACGTCATCGAGGACTGGCTGCGCGGACCGTGAGGGGCTTGGCCGGTCGGCTTCCGCGCGACCGCGCATCGCCGCACCGGCTGTCCGGCCCCCAGGATGTTGCCCTCGCTGTCCCGGAACCAGGCGCCGCGTTCGCCTGGGGCTCCCTTGCCCGGGTAGGTGCCCTCGATGTCGGCGATCCCCTCCACCGTCCTCAGTCCGGGCAGGTCGACGGTCTCGAAGACCACTCCCCGGCCTTGAGCTCGGTGACGGCCGTGTCGATGGCGTCGACCTCGAAGGCCATCTGCGTGAAGGTGCCCGGCGAGGCGCCCGCGGACCGGGGGAGCGCGAAGTCCGAACCGCCGCACCGGTACAGCAGGCCGCCGGGCGTTCGTCGACGGGGTCGCGGCCCAGCTTCTCGGAGCAGAACCGCCGGGCCCTGTCGAGGTCCTGGCGGGAGCCTGGTGGCGACACGGGCGCCGGCGAGTGCGCTCATGTCCTTCCTTCTTCCTTCCGGTCCGTCGTCCGGCGGGCTGCTGTCGCGGAGGCTGCCGAGGCGGTTTCACCGGGCTTTCGCCGCAGCGCGGTTCTGGCGGATCGGGTGGGCCGGGACCCGGTCTGGCATCCGCCCGGGCCGGTCTCCCAGCAAGTGTCGCCGCCGGGCGGCACCGGCCTCGCCCGGCCTTGCGACACGCCCGGCGGCGCCTGCGACGCGCATGTCGCCACCCGTTCGCCACGCCGTTTCGATATTCCGTCCTTGAGCCTATTGCGGGCGCCGCGACCTGTGGGAATGGCACGAAACGAAAACGGCGCGGAATGGTCGGGCCATTTCGCTGCAGTCATTTGATCACAAGAACTGGTTGCCTTTCCCCCTGAAGCGCGGCGTCCTCGTCGGGGCAACGAGTCCTGGCCCGCGCCACTCGGAGGGTGGTGAAAATGCGTACCGCACGTCTTCTCGCCGGAAGTGCCCTGGCACTGGCCGTACTTGGCATCCCGGCTCCCGTGGCAGTCGCCGAAGGGTCCGAGGTCACGGTCAGTCCCGAGGTGGGGTATCCCGGCTCGACCATCACCGTCAGCACGTCGGGGGTATGTGACCCGGCAGCCACCTACGCCAAGGGGCAGGCGGAGATCGGAGGTCAGATCAATCTGACCGAGAGCGGCAGCGAAGGAGAACTGGAAGGCACGTTCACCGTTCCCGACAACGCGAAGGAAGGCACCTACAACATCACGGTCAAGTGCCCTCCCGGGGTCCGGGTCGAGTCCGAATTCGAGGTTGCCGGGCGCCCGAACGGTGCGGTGAGCGGTGGATTCGGCGGTGGCGGCGGGATGAACAGCACGGAGATGGCCATCGGAGCCGCGCTCGTTCTCACCGCGACGGCGGGCGGCGTGCTGGTGCTGCGGCGGCGTCACGGCAACGGTTCGGCGGCCTGAGCGGCTCCCGGCGCACGTCGACGGGGCCCGCCACCTCCGTGACCGAGACCGGAGCCCGGACCGCGATGGGACGCAAGCACCCCTCCCCCTTCACATCGACCAGGGTCTTCGGCGTCATGCTGCTGGTCGGCATCGGTTTGCTGATGCACGGGCTGCGCGGCGAGACGGCTCCCCAGCCGTCCGCCGCCCAGGCCTTCACCGCACGGGTGCCGGGCCCGGCGGTCTCCCACGGGCCGGTCGTCCCGCCCCTATTGGCCGTCCCGCCCCCCGCCAGGGCGGCCAAGGCGCCGCCCGGTCCCCGGCCGCGTTCCGTACCGGTGCGGCTGCGCATCCCCGCCATCCGGGTGGACACCCCGCTGATGAACCTCGCTCTGGGCAAGAACGGCACGCTGGAGGTGCCACCGGTCGACAAGGCGCAGATCGCGGGCTGGTACTCCAGAGGGCCGGCGCCGGGCGAGGTCGGCGCGGCCGTCGTGGCCGGGCATGTCGACACCCCCACCGGCCGTGCTGTCTTCTACCGGCTGGGCGCTCTCACCAAGGGCAGCGCCATTCAGGTCACCAGGCTCGACGGGCGCACGGCTCACTTCTCCGTGGACGCCGTCGAGGTGTACTCGAAGCACTCCTTCCCCAGCAAGAAGGTGTACGCCGGCACCACCGTTCCCCAGTTGCGGGTGATCACGTGCGGCGGGGGCTACACCAGGAAGACGGGCTACCTCGGCAATCTCGTCGTCTACGCGACGCTCAAGCGCTTGACCTAGCCCTCTTTACCCCGGCAGCCCGACCGCCCGGCTCCCGTGGCCGTGGGCGCATGATGGTGTCCTCACGCCGCAAGGACGCACCGGAGGGACCGCCGTGATCGTCGTGCCGATGACAGCCGCGCACGCGGAGGAGGTGCTCGCCGTCTACCGGCTCGGCATCGACGAGGGCGACGCGACCTTCGAGACCCGAGCTCCGGCCTGGGCCGAGTTCGACAGGTCCAGACTGACGGAGCATCGGTTCGTCGCCCTGCGGGATTCCGTGCCGTCGCCGGCCGCACCCCCAGCACGCCCAGCGGCCGCGGGCCCCGCGGACACCGCGGGTGTCACCGCCGACCGAGTCGGCCACGTGCTCGGTTGGGTCGCGGCGTCGGCAGTCTCCGACCGCTGCGCCTACGCGGGAGTCGTCGAGCACTCGGTCTACGTCCACCCCGCCGCCCGCGGCCGGGGGGTGGCCCGCGCCCTGCTGCAGCGGCTCATCGCCTCGACCGAGGCGGCCGGTATCTGGACGATCCAGTCAGGCGTCTTCCCCGAGAACGAGGCCAGTCTCGCCCTCCACCGGAGCCTGGGATTCCGGGTCATCGGCACCCGCGAACGGATCGGCCGCCATCACGGAGTGTGGCGGGACGTGGTCCTTCTGGAACGCCGCAGTCCCGTCGTCCCCTGACGGATGCGTCCGACGCCGGTCTGGGCCGCTGGGCCCGCGGCACAGCCCTTGCGGGCCCACCGCGGACGGTCGGCCCCGCGCCGGGCGTAAGGGGTTGGTGAGTACCTGCCGCGGAGGTTGTCCACAGGCTGAGGGCGGGGCGAACGGATTGTGGGCGCGGCGGCGCAGAATGGTGGGCATGACTGAGATCACCGAATCCACGGCGTCCGAGGCGCCCACCGTCGTCCCCGCGGCCCCCGCCGGGGAGCGCACGGCGGTGCCGGCGGGCGCGCCCGCGGACATGCCGGCCTGGGAGCGGCGCTTCCGCGCCCCCCGGGTCTCGCTGCCCGACTGGGCGGAGGACGCCCCGGACCACGCCCTGTTCGTCTCGAACGCGACGGGGACGTACGAGCTGTACGCCTGGGACCGCGCCACCGGCGGACAGCGCCAGGCGACGAACCGGCCGAACGGGACGACGGACGGGATACTCACCCCCGACGGCGCGTGGATCTGGTGGTTCTCGGACACGGACGGTGACGAGTACGGCGTCTGGATGCGGCAACCCTTCGGCGGCGGTCCGGACGAACCGGCCACGCCGGGCCTCGCGCCCGCGTACAGCGCGGGCGTCGCCCTCGGCCGGGACGGCACGGCGGTCGTGGGACGGTCCACGGACGAGGACGGGACGACGATCCACGTCGTACGGCCCGGCGGTGCACCGGTGGAGATCTACCGGCACCGGGAGTCGGCGGGCGTCGGCGATCTCTCGCACGACGGGACGCTGCTCGCTCTGGAGCACACCGAGCACGGCGACGCGATGCACTCGGCGCTGCGGGTCGTCCGGCTGGACGGAACGACGGTGTGCGAGCTGGACGACACCGAGGGCGGCTCGCGGGAGTTGGGGCTGGAGGTGCTCGGTTTCGCCCCGGTCCAGGGGGACACCCGGTTGCTGGTCGGCCACCAGCGGCGGGGGCGCTGGGAGCCCATGCTGTGGGACGTGGCCACGGGCGAGCAGACCGACCTCGCGATCGACCTGCCGGGCGACGTGAGCGCCGAGTGGTATCCGGACGGCTCCGCCCTGCTCGTCGCGCACAGCTTCGAGGCGCGCAGCGATCTGTGGCGGTTCGACCCGGCCACGCGCGAGCTGATCCGGGTGGAGACCCCGGCGGGGACGGTCTCCGGCGCGACGGCCAGGCCGGACGGGACGGTGGAGTACGTGTGGTCGTCCGCCGCGCAGCCCCCGAAGGTCCGCTCCACCGCGGGCCGGGTGGTACTGGACCCGCCGGGCATGAAGGCGCCCGGCTCGGTCGGTGTGGAGGACGTGTGGGTGGAGGGCCCCGGCGGCCGGATCCACGCACTGGTGCAGCGGCCCGAGGGCGAGGGGCCGTTCCCCACCGTCTTCGACATACACGGCGGCCCGACCTGGCACGACAGCGACGCCTTCGCGGCCGCGCCGGCGGCCTGGGTGGACCACGGTTATGCGGTGATCCGGGTCAACTACCGGGGCTCCACCGGCTACGGGCGGGCGTGGACGGACGCCCTGAAGCACCGCGTCGGTCTGATCGAGCTGGAGGACATCGCGGCGGTCCGCGAATGGGCCGTGGCCTCCGGCGTGGCCGACCCGGCGAAGCTGGTGCTGTCGGGCGGCTCGTGGGGCGGCTACCTCACCCTGCTCGGACTCGGCACACAGCCCGGTTCCTGGGCCCTGGGCCTGGCGGCGGTCCCCGTCGCGGACTACGTCACGGCCTACCACGACGAGATGGAGGCCCTGAAGGCGATGGACCGCACACTGCTCGGCGGCACACCGGAGGAGGTCCCCGAGCGCTACGAGGCCTCCTCCCCGCTGACGTACGTGGACGCGGTCACGGCTCCGGTGTACATCTCGGCCGGGGTCAACGACCCGCGCTGCCCGATCCGCCAGGTGGAGAACTACGTGGACCGCCTCGCGGCCCGCGGCGCGGTCCACGAGGTGTACCGGTACGACGCGGGCCACGGCTCGCTGGTGGTGGAGGAGCGGATCAAGCAGGTGCGACTGGAGTTGGCCTTCGCGGAGCGGCACCTGCGGTAGCGGTGCCGGCTCCACGGCCGCCACGGGTCCGGCCGCCACGGCCGTCACCGGTCCCGGCCGCCACGGTCCCGTTCTGTGCCCCGAGCCGCGGGTGCCCGGGAGGCCGCCCCTTCGGCCGCCTCCGGGCACCGGTCGGCGGAGCGCCAAACGGGACCCGGGAGAGGGGGAAAGCGGGGCGTTCCGTACCGTGGAGGCGTGTACCGGTTCCTGCTGACGCCCCGCTGGTGGGGGATCAATGTCTTCGTCGCGCTGGCGATCCCTTTCTGCATCTTCATGGGGACCTGGCAGCTCGGCCGGTTCGAGGACCGCGTCGACACCCACCGGGCCGCCGAACAGCGCGCGGAGCAGGGCGAACGTGCCGCGGCGCCGCTCGCGGAGCTGCTGCCCGTGGACAAGAACACCTCGGGGCGGCTCGCCACGGCCGCCGGCCGCTACGGCGAGCAGTTCCTCGTGCCCGGACGGGAACTGGACGGCCGGCGCGGCTCCTACGTGCTGACGCTGCTCCGCACCGGCGACGGCAGGGCGCTGCCGGTGGTACGGGGCTGGCTGCCCTCCGGGGCGACGGCGCCGCCAGCTCCTGCCGGTGAGGTGACGGTCACGGGGGCGCTGCAGGCCTCGGAGACACAGGGCAGTGACGGGGTTCGCACCGCGGGCGGCCTGCCGAGCGGTCAGCTCGGCATGATCAGCGCCGCCTCCCTGGTGAACCTCGTCCCCGACGATGTGTACGACGCGTGGATCACGCTCACCACGGCGCCGGACGGGATGCGTCCGGTGCCTGCGGCCGCGCCACAGGGCAGCGGGCTCGACCTCAAGGCGTTCCAGAACCTCGGCTACACGCTGGAGTGGTTCGCCTTCGCGGGTTTCGTGCTGTTCATGTGGTTCCGCTTCGTGCGCCGCGAGGCGGAGGCTGCCAAGGACCAGGCGCTCGGTCTCGATCCGGTGTGATGCGGCTCCACGGCACGGCGTGATCCGGCCTCCGCAGGAGGAGGTGACGGTGCCCGGCGGGGTCCCGGCCCACCGGCGGCACGGCCGGTGAGCCGTCGGGTACCGCCACGCCCGAAGGGCTGAAGGGCCGAAGGGCCGGCCCGCGCCGGTGGACGGCGCACCACACACGCCGATGGACCGTCAGCGCATCCGCACCGGTGAACCGTCACCCCGCACCCGGGCCTCGACCGGCGTGCGGTCAGGACGGGTTGAGGAGGCCCGTGCGGTAGATCGTGCCGGCGCACGCGTCGGGGATCGCGGCCTCCGCGTTCGGGCCGCCCGCCTCGGGGGTGTGGACCACCGAGATGCTGCCGTCGGCGCCGGTCCCGTCGTCGAACTGCGGCTCGGTGTTCGTAGCCGTGCCCGCGCCGTCGGTCGTGCCCGAAGCGCCGTCCGTGGGCGTGGGGTCGGGAGAGGCGCCGGTCGTCGGACAGGTCTCCGAGGGGACGAAGGCGAACTTCACCTCGTACGACGCCTCGGGCCTGAGCACCACGGCTTTGATCTCCTGGGACGGGTCGGGCAGTCCGCCCGCCGCGTCCCCGGTGGTGTGCGTGACCACATTGATCTTCGTGGCGTCCGCGGCACCCGCCGTACGGAAGCTCACCGCACCCGCAGCCCCGATCGAGCACTCGCTCGGGGAGACATTGGAAATGCGGAACGTGCCGTACACCTTGCCGTCGTCCTCGGGGGCACCGGCCTGCGCCACGTCCACACCGAGCTGGTCGGCTTCGCAGGCGGGTGCGGAGGCGACGGCGCTGTCGGTCGGCGCGACCCCCGTGCCGCCCGGGATGCCCGCGGTCGCGGCGCCGCCAGGGGTCGGCGACTGCTGCGTGGCGCTCGGAGCGCCGGGGACGTTCGGCTGCCGCCCGGCGGGGTCGCCGTTCGCCGCCTGCCCGCCGTCGTGGCTCTCCTGCTCGCCGGTACCGCCCTGGGCCTGCTCGCCGTGCCCGGCGTTCACGGGCTGGTCGTCGAGGCCGCCCGAGCTCGCCACGTGGACGAAGGCGGGGACCGCGGTGCCGAGAAGGATCACGGACGCCGCCAGGCCGACCAGGGCCTGGCGCTTGCGTGCGCGCCGCGCCGGCACGGCCCGGCGCAGGTGCTCCAGGGCGCCGTCGGCGGGTTCGATGGTGCCGACGGCGTCGTGGAGCAGTCGCCGCAGGGCCGGTTCGTCCCGGTCCTCCGGGTCCTCGGGGCCGGCCCCGGCCGGCGTCGGTCCGTCCAGGCCCGGTCCGCCCAGGCCCGGTCCGCCCAGCAGGTCACGGAGCAGGCGGTCCCGGCCCGGCAGGTCACCGGCGGGCAGGTCGCCCCGGGGTGTGTCACCCCCGAGCCCCTGGTCGTCCGTTCCGTTCCGCGGCCCGTCGTTCACAGTCTCTTTCCCAGTCCGGTCGTTCAACGGCCCGTCCGGCCCGTAAAGCTCAGTCGTGTGCTTCCCGTCCGGTGCTTCACCACCGTACGGGCCCTGCGCGGCGCCCTTCCCCCGAAGGTCGTCCCGCGGGGCGTCCTCGCGGTCGTGCTCGTGCCCGCGTTCGTGCCCGGTCATGCCGTGGCCTCCATGGCAACGCGCAAGGCCGCGATGCCCCGTGAGCCGTATGCCTTCACCGAGCCCAGCGATATGCCGAGCGTCTCGGCGACCTGGGCCTCCGTCATGTCGGCGAAGTAGCGGAGCACCAGAACCTCGCGCTGCCGCCGCTGGAGGCCCTTCATCGCCTTGATGAGCGCGTCCCGCTCCAGCTGGTCGTACGCGCCCTCCTCCGCGCTCGCCATGTCGGGCATCGGCTTGGAGAGCAGCTTCAACCCGAGGATCCGCCGGCGCAGCGCGGACCGCGACAGGTTGACGACCGTCTGCCGCAGATAGGCGAGGGTCTTCTCCGGGTCACGGACGCGGCGGCGGGCCGAGTGGACGCGGATGAACGCCTCCTGGACGACGTCCTCGCAGGACGCGGTGTCGTCCAGCAGCAGGGCCGCGAGGCCGAGCAGCGACCGGTAGTGGGCGCGGTAGGTCTCGGTGAGGTGGTCGACCGTGGTACCCGCGGCCACCGCCTCCTCAGCGCTCTCGCGCTGGGACGGTATGGGGGCAGAGTGCGCAGCCGGCATGGGAGCGATCACCGGCATCCCGCCGCCGGAGCCCCTGCCGGGGGCAGGCGAAGGGCGGGGCCCCCGGAGCGGGAGCACCGTGATGCCGCGTCCCGGAGCCCTGCCGGCGCCCCGGTTCGGGGGCGGGCCCGGGGGCCGGGCCGGGGCGAACGCCCTGCCGCGGAGCGGGGCCACCGCGGTGATGTCGAGTACTTCTGCCACGCCTGTTGGACATGCCGCCCCCCCTCAGGGTTGTACGCGCACACCATCGCTTGTGACGACGCACCGTATGCCCTCATGCGCTCCCGATCTTCCCCAATGCCCCATTTATCACGGCTTATCGCGGCACCGCGAAGGGACGACCGCATAGACGCTCCCCGCACAGCAACCGGTTGCACAGTGGCGCGAATGCATCGTCGGACACGCCATCACCCCAGTTCAAGGGGCACATCCAGGTTGTTTGATCACAGGGGGTTCCCAGATCCTACAAAGAGGCACCGACACTCTGCTCAGAATTCGCGGGCGATCGCCTCTGCCAGCTGAGCGGTGTTCAGGGCCGCACCCTTGCGGAGGTTGTCCCCGCACACGAAGAGATCCAGGGCCCTCGGGTCGTCCATGGCCCGCCGGACGCGCCCGACCCAGGTCGGATCGGTGCCCACCACATCGGCGGGCGTGGGGAATTCACCGGCTTCGGGGTCGTCGAAGAGCACCACGCCCGGCGACGTGGCGAGGATGTCGTGGGCCCGCTCGACGGAGACCTCGTGCTCGAAACGCGCGTGCACCGAGACCGAGTGGGCCGTGACGACCGGCACACGCACACAGGTCGCGGAGACCCGGAGTTCGGGCAGGTCCAGGAGCTTGCGGGTCTCGGCCCGGATCGCGACTTCCTCCGAGGACCAGCCGTCGTCCTCGAGCATCCCGGACCAGGGGACCACGTTCAGTGCCGTGGGCGCCGGGAACGGGCCGAGTCCGTCGCCGACCGCCCGGCGCACGTCCCCGGGAGCGGTGCCCAGTTCGGTGTCCGCGACCAGCGCGAGCTGGGTGCGGAGCGCATCGACACCGCACTGTCCGGCACCGCTGACGGCCTGGAGGGCGGAGACCACGAGTTCGTCCACGCAGAACTCGGCGTGCAGGGCGCCCACGGTGACGATCATCGCCAGCGTGGTGCAGCCCGGGCTCGCGACGATGCCGCGCGGCCGGTGTCGCACGGCATGCGGATTGATCTCGGGCACGACGAGGGGGACGTCGGGATCCAGCCGGAAGGCGGCCGAGTTGTCCACGACCACCGCGCCCTTGGCGACGGCGACCGGCGCCCACTGGGTCGCGACCGGGGCCGGCACCAGGAACAGGGCGACGTCGACCCCCGTCAGCGCCGCCTCGGAGAGGGCGACGACCTCGGTCTCCTCGCCGCGTACGGCCAGCTTGCGGCCGGCCGAACGCGGGGAGGCGACCAGGCGTATCTCGCCCCAGACGTCCGCGCGCTGGGACACCATCTGGAGCATCACCGCGCCGACGGCTCCGGTCGCACCCACGACCGCGAGCGTCGGCTTGCGGTTCATCGCGCGACCACCGTCGCGCGGCCAGCGGTCACCGGCCGGTGCCTCCGTAGACGACGGCCTCGTCGGAGTCGCTGTCGAGGCCGAAGGCGGTGTGGACGGCCCGGACGGCCTCCTTGACGTCGTCGGCGCGGGTCACGACCGAGATCCGGATCTCGGAGGTGGAGATCAGCTCGATGTTCACGCCGGCGTCGGACAGCGCCTCGAAGAAGGAGGCGGTGACACCCGGGTTGGTCTTCATGCCCGCGCCGACGAGCGAGATCTTGGCGATCTGGTCGTCGTAGCGCAGCGACTCGAAACCGATGGCGCTCTTGGTCTTCTCGAGCGCGTCGATCGCCTTGCGGCCCTCGGTCTTCGGAAGGGTGAAGGAGATGTCGGTGAGGCCCGTGGACGCGGCGGAGACGTTCTGCACCACCATGTCGATGTTGATCTCGTTGTCCGCGATGGTGCGGAAGATCGCGGCGGCCTCGCCCGGCTTGTCCGGGACGCCGACGACGGTGATCTTCGCCTCGGAGGTGTCGTGGGCGACTCCGGAGATGATGGCCTGCTCCACCTTGCGGGCTCCTTGCTCGGCGTGCGGTTCGTTGCTGACCCAGGTGCCCCGCAGCCCCGAGAAGGACGAGCGGACGTGGATCGGGATGTTGTAGCGGCGTGCGTACTCGACGCACCGGTGCAGGAGCACCTTGGAACCGGAGCTCGCGAGCTCCAGCATGTCCTCGAACGAGATCCAGTCGATCTTGCGGGCCTTCTTCACCACGCGCGGGTCGGCGGTGAAGACGCCGTCCACGTCGGTGTAGATCTCGCAGACCTCGGCGTCCAGCGCCGCGGCCAGCGCGACGGCGGTGGTGTCCGAACCGCCACGACCGAGGGTGGTGATGTCCTTCTTGTCCTGGGACACGCCCTGGAAGCCCGCGACGATCGCGATGTTGCCCTCGTCGAGCGCCGTCCGGATCCGGCCCGGCGTGACATCGATGATGCGCGCTTTGTTGTGGACCGAGTCGGTGATCACGCCGGCCTGGCTGCCGGTGAACGACTGGGCCTCGTGGCCCAGGTTCTTGATCGCCATCGCCAGCAGGGCCATGGAGATCCGCTCTCCGGCGGTCAGCAGCATGTCGAACTCACGGCCGGCAGGGATCGGGGATACCTGCTCGGCGAGATCGATCAACTCGTCCGTCGTGTCACCCATCGCCGAGACCACGACGACCACCTGGTGGCCGTTCTTCTTGGCATCGACGATCCGCTTGGCGACCCGCTTGATGCCCTCGGCATCGGCAACGGAGGAGCCTCCGTACTTCTGCACGACAAGGCCCACGTGCGCTCCTCGCTCGGTCTCTGGCCGCAGTCATCACTGCGGTCTGCGTCAGTTTAACGAGCAGCCCGGAATCGCCGCCGCCGTATCACATCGCGAGATGTCCCACTCACGCCGTGATCACCGGCAAGGCCGGGCTGCCCGAGGACTCATCTGCCCAAGGGGGCACCGGGTACGCGGTTCTGTGGGCGGGGTCACATGTCCGCGGGTGCTCCGGCGGTGCGGAACACACGGTCCACGAAGGTGCCACCCGGGCTCGGCGCAGTCCTCGGAAGGGTGGTGCCGGCCGGCCCGGGATGGTGGCACGAACCCGAACCGGCGGCGCGCCCCCGCCCCCGGGCGAAGGGAGGCGGACAGGGCCGGCTCACTGGGCCGCGGGAGCCCTCCGCAACCCGAGCGGCCCCGCGATCTCCTCCGCCATCACGCGCCCCGCCTCCTCGGCGAGGTCGTCCTCGGCGAGGTCCTCGTCGGTGTCCAGCCCGTCCAGTTCCTGCAGCGGCTGGTCCAGGCGCACATGGGAGACCAGGGACTGCAGCGCGCGCAGCGTCGCCGAGGCGGTCGGCCCCCAGTTGGAGAAGTAGGAGAACTGCCACCACCACAGCGCCTCGGTCGTGCGGCCCGCGCGGTAGTGGGCGAGGCCGTGGCGCAGATCGGTGACGATGTCCGCGAGGTTGTCGGAGATCCGGAACGGCACCGGCGCCTTGCGGGGCTCGTACGGGTCGAAGACCTCGGAGAAGACGTCGACCGGGTCGAGGAGCCGGGCGAACCGCTCGCGCAGGTCGTCGACGTCCACGTCCGGTCCGGTGTCCGTCTCGTAGCGCTCCTCGGGGACGATGTCCTCGTGGGCGCCCAATCGGCCGCCCGCGAGCAGCAGCTGGGAGACCTCCAGCAGCAGGAACGGCACGGCACTGTCCGGCTCGTCGCCCCGCGCCACCTCGGTGGTGGCCACGATGAAGCTCTCGATCGAGTCGGCGATCTGGACCGCGAAGTCGTCCGGGTCCTGCGTGACGGAGTGCAGCGTTGCGTCAGACATCGAGAAGTCGTCTCCCCTCGAAGGCACGCCCGAGCGTGACCTCGTCGGCGTATTCCAGATCGCCGCCAACGGGAAGCCCGCTGGCGAGACGCGTCACCTTCAGCCCCATGGGCTTGACCATGCGCGCCAGGTACGTGGCGGTCGCCTCGCCCTCGAGATTGGGGTCGGTCGCCAGGATCAGCTCGGTGACCGTGCCGTCCGCGAGCCTCGCGAGAAGCTCGCGGATGCGCAGGTCGTCCGGGCCGACGCCTTCGATCGGGCTGATCGCTCCGCCCAGCACGTGGTAGCGACCGCGGAACTCCCGGGTCCGCTCGATCGCGACGACGTCCTTGGGCTCCTCGACCACGCAGATGACCGCCGGGTCGCGGCGCGCGTCCCGGCAGATGGCGCACTGCTCCTGCTGTGCGACGTTCCCGCACACCGCGCAGAAGCGGACCTTGTCCTTCACCTCGAGCAGCGCGTGCGCGAGGCGCCGGACGTCGGCCGGCTCGGCCTGGAGGATGTGGAAGGCGATCCGCTGCGCGCTCTTGGGACCGACGCCGGGCAGCCTGCCCAGTTCGTCGATGAGGTCCTGAACCACGCCTTCGTACAACGGAACGCCTCTCTCGGAATGCTTCGGTGGTTACGGTAGTTGGTCCGGTCCGACCAGGGTCAAGACCGGCGCGGAAAGGGCGTCAGAAGGGGAGTCCGGGGATCCCGCCGCCGCCGAGTCCCTGGGCGAGCGGGCCGAGCTTCTGCTGCTGCAACTGCTGTGCGTTCTCGTTCGCGGCCTGGACTGCGGCGACGACGAGGTCCGCGAGGGTCTCGGTGTCGTCCGGGTCGACCGCGCCGGGGTCGATGACGAGGCCGCGCAGCTCGCCGGAGCCGGTGACGGTCGCCTTCACGAGACCGCCGCCCGCCTGGCCTTCGACCTCGGTCGCCGCCAGTTCCTCCTGTGCACGGGCGAGGTCCTGCTGCATCTTCTGGGCCTGCTGAAGCAACTGCTGCATATTGGGCTGGCCACCACCGGGAATCACGGTCACTCCTGGCATTTCGACGTCGATTGTTCGGTAAACCGAGCCTACGTGGTCGGGGGACGGCATGCCCCGCCCAGTGGGCACCGACCCTTTCGAGTGACTTCCGCGGGGAGCAGGCGCGCCCCTGGCCCACCGGACCAGGACGCTCGTGCGGGCGGAATTACCGGGATTCCGCTCCCCCGGCCCACCGTCCGGCGGTAGGAAGAACCTGCGCACCAGGACCCCCGCGTGCCGGGATCGTCACGCAGGGTCAGCGGGACTGTGTCCATGACCGCGCACCGCGTGGTCACCGCAGCCGCCGCAGTCATGCCCAGCCGCAGTCATGTACCGCCGCAGTCACGCACCGCAGTTCACACAGCCGCAGTCACACACGCAGCCGCAGTCACGCACCGCAGTCACGCAGAGCGCAGAGGAGTGCACCGGTGAGCCAGCCGGAGATGCAGCCTGGGGGGTCGGCCCGGGGGGAGGACGGGGCCGGGGTCCCGGAGACCGGCGGCGTCCCGGGCCCCGGAACCGGCCCGCGCCGTGACCGAGGCCCGGATCTGGCCGGCCGGCCGTTCCCGCTCGGCGACTGGGGCGAGCCGGCGGAGCGCCTCGACGAGCTGTACCGCTGGGTGGAGGCCGACGCCCTGCGGACCGCGGAGTGGTATCTGGACGACCGCGTGCGCAAGCGCCGTGCCGCCCGTGCGCTGCGCGCCGGCACGGTCCTGGGGGCGATCGCGGGCGCGGCGCTGCCCTTGCTGGACCTGACGGGGCTGCTGGCCGGCGCGGCGGGCTGGGGGTACCTGTCGTTGCTGCTCGCCGCCGCCTGCGTGGCCTGCGACCGGTACTTCGGCCTGACCTCGGGCTGGACGAGGGACGTGGCCGCGGCCCAGGCCGTGCACCGGCGGCTCCAGAGCCTGCAGTTCGACTGGGCCTCCGAGAGCGTCCGCGAGGTTCTCGGCCCCACGGACGGCACGGCGAGCGAGGCGGCGGAGCGGTGCCTCACCGTGCTGCGCCGCTTCTCGGAGGACCTGACGGAACTGGTCCGCACCGAGACGGCCGACTGGATGCTCGAGTTCCGCGCCGGTCCGGCGCCGCTGCTGATGCAGTCGGCGCCGGTGCCGTCGCGCCCGGACCACGCGCATCCGTCGTTGGGCCGGTTCCCCCTGCCCCCGCCCACCCGGCCGAACATGCCGAGGCAGCGGCCGCCGGAGGCGCGGTAGGTGTTCTGCCCGGGGAGGTTGTGGACGGGTGAGCCGGGTCTCGGCTTTGGGGTCTTGAACGGGTGAGGGCCTTCCGGCTCGTTGTGGACTGCGCGTCCGCACCAGCAGAACACCAGCAGAAGGGGACCGGGTGCCCCAGCGTGACGCACCCTCACCGAGACCGGCAGGCTGCGCTAGCGGGCCGCCCGTCGCTGTGCCGTGTCTCGGGAGCGGCACCGTCCGGCTCAGTTCCACCGCGATGTTAAACGTCGTCAACACCAGTGTCGGCACCGGCTGGAGCGGTCACGCCGCCATCGGCTGACCCGCCGGACGCGAAAGGGCGGCCCGCGCACATGCGCGGGCCGCACTCAGGTGCGCGGGGTGCCGTGGAAGCACGGGCCGCGGTCACGGTCGCCGGCGCACGGGCGGATGCGCGGTCAGCTGAAGATGATCATCGAGCCCTGGCCCAGGCTTCGGGTCGCCGCCGCGTGCAGCCCCAGCCAGACATGGCGTTCCCGGGCGAACGGGCTGTTGTCGTGGGGGATGGGGCCCGCCGGCTCCTCCAGGGTGGTGGGGCGGGTGGGCGGAGCCGGGGCGGACGGGGGGTTGGCGGGGTCGATGCCGATGGACGGGGCCACGTACTCGAGTTCGCGCAGCAGGCCCTGGGAGGAGCCCAGCGGGCCGCCGCCGGCGAGGAGTTCCTCGTTGGACAGGGGCTCGGGGAAGTCGACGGGAACGTAGGCACCGGCGTGGTCGTAGTGCCACACCAGATGGGACTGCTGGGCCGTGGACTCGAACATCTCCAGCAGCTGCTCGTAGTCGCCGCCCAGTTCGTCGACGGGCGTCACCGCCAGCCCGCAGAGCTGGAGGAGGTACGCCCGGCGCAGGAAGTGCAGGGCGTCGTAGTCGAAGCCGGCGATCGGGGCGACGTCGCCCGAGAGGCCCGGCATGTAGGCGAAGACGGGAACGTTGGGCAGACCGGCCGCGGTGAGGGCCTTGTCGTACGAGGCGATCTCCTCGGCGAAGGGGTTGTCGGGGCTGTGGCACAGCACATCGACGAGGGGGACCAGCCAGAGGTCACAGGCCAAGACGGGCTCGCTCTCCATCGGAGTCGTAGCAGGTTGTAGCGATGGTCGGGACAGCGTAGTGCTACTAGCACATCGCGCACAGTCAGCCGCAGCCGACGACGGCCCGGCCCGGGTGGCGGCACCGGTCCGGGGGTCTGCAGGTCACATACCCATCCTCGGACGGTCCGCGCGGTCCCGGGGCCCGCGAGTTCCCGCCGCGCCCGCCCCTCGGACGGCGGGTGCTCCGGGGCGGGTCCTCCGGGGGACTGCCGCCGCCCGCTCGGGGCCCCCACCGGTGCCGCTTCCGGCCGCTCCGAGTCCTCCGTCCGCGCCCGCGCCACCGGTCCGGGGGCCCGTGCGCCGGGCCGTCCTCACCGGGGCCGCGGTTCCCGGCGGTTCCGCCGTTCTCACTCCGCACGCCGCTCCAGACGCTCCGCCCAGCGCAGGGCGAGGTCGTCGTCCACCGCGATCAGAGCCCGGGCGCCCGGGGCGTCGCCGCGGGTGATCGCGTCGACGAGCTGCTCGTGGCCGCTCCACAGCCAGTCCCCGAACTCGGGCTCGGCCCGAAGCCGGGGCACGGCGAAGGCCCATGACTGCACGCGGAGCCGGTCGAGGAACTCGGCGATGTAGCGGTTGGTGACGAGGGCGCCCAGCTCGCGCCAGAACCTCAGGTCGTAGCCGATGAGGACGGTCAGGTCCCCGCAGCGGGCGGCCCGGGCCGCCTCCTCCGCGCGGCGGCGTACGGAGACCAGGGCCGCGCCCGTCGCCGGCTGGGCGCGGGGGGCACCGCCCTCGCGGAAGATGCCGTCCACGATGAGCGAGCGGGCCTCGATCATGCCGCGGAAGTCCTCGACGGAGAAGCGGTGCACCTGGAAGCCGCGGTGCTGGTTGGAGTCGAGCAGGCCCTGTCCCGCGAGATCGACGAGGGCCTCGCGGACGGGCGTGGCGGAGACGCCGTACTGCTCGGCGATCTGCTTGACCGTGAACTCCTGTCCGGGGCGCAGCCGTCCGGCCAGCACTTCGTCCCGCAACGCGCCGGCGATCTGCTGCCGCAGGGTGTTGCGGGTGACAGCTCCGCTCGCGGGCATGATGTCGGTCCCCTCCGTCCGGTTGCGGACACCTTAAGCCCCGTGACGTCCCCGCCCCGGCCCGCCCCACGTCGTCCCGGGCCGCCCGGACGCACCGCACTCTCCCGGGTCCCGCGCGGGCCTGACGTCCCGGGCCAGGACTCGGGGCCGTGACCGGCCGCCCCGGACGGGCAGCCGGGTGCGCTCCGCCCCGGTCCCGGCGCCGACAGGTGGAGACGCCCCCGGTCCGGCGCAGGCGGAAGGGCCGAGGCCCCCCGGCCCCGGCCCCCTGGCGGGGCGCAAGGGCCCCGGCCGCGTCGGACGGTGTGTCCTGTCGGCCGCCGCGTCAGACGGTGTGCTCGTCGGCGACGGTGAGGGCCGCGTCGAGGGCGGCGAGGCCCTCCTTGGCCTCGGCCTCGGTGATGTTGCAGGCGGGGACGGCGTGGGTGCGGTTCATGTTGATGAAGGGCCACAGGCCGTTCTTCTTGCAGGCGGCGCCGAAGGCGGCCATCGGGGCGGCCGCCTCGCCGGTCGCGTTGTAGGGCACCAGCGGTTCCCGGGTGTCCCGGTTGCGCACCAGGTCCAGGGCCCAGAACGCGCCCAGGCCGCGCACCTCGCCGACGGAGGGGTGGCGCTCGGCGAGTTCGCGCAGGCCGGGACCGAGGACGTGCTCGCCGATGCGGGCCGCGTGCTCGACGACCTGCTCGTCCTCCATCACCCGGATCGTGGCGACGGCGGCGGCGCAGGCGAGCGGGTGGCCGGAGTAGGTAAGTCCGCCGGGGTAGGGGCGCTTGTCGAAGGTCGCCGCGATCTCGGCGGAGATGGCGACGCCGCCGAGCGGCACGTAGCCGGAGTTCACGCCCTTGGCGAAGGTCATCAGGTCGGGCACGACGTCGTAGTGCTGAGCGGCGAACCAGGCGCCGGTGCGTCCGAAGCCCGCCATGACCTCGTCGAGGACGAACACGATGCCGTACCGGTCGCAGATCTCGCGGACGCCCGTGAGGTAGCCGGGCGGCGGAGTCATGATGCCCGCGGTGCCGGGGACGGTCTCCAGCACGATCGCCGCGATGGTCTGCGGGCCCTCGAAGGCGATCGTGTCCTCCAGGTGCTGCAGTGCCCGCGCGCACTCCTCCGCCTCGGTGGAGGCGTAGAACGGCGACCGGTAGAGGAACGGCGCCCAGAAGTGGACGACACCGGCGGAGGCGGTGTCGGAGGCCCAGCGGCGCGGGTCCCCGGTGAGGTTGATCGCGGTGGAGGTGGCGCCGTGGTAGGAGCGGTACGCGGCGAGGACCTTCGCCCGGCCGGTGTGCAGCCGGGCCATGCGCACCGCGTTCTCGACGGCCTCGGCGCCGCCGTTGGTGAAGAAGATCTTGTCCAGGTCGCCGGGGGTGCGCTCGGCTATCAGGCGGGCGGCCTCGGAGCGGACGTCGACGGCGAACGCCGGGGCGAAGGTGGCCAGCCGGCCGGCCTGTTCCTGGATCGCCTCGACGACCCTCGGGTGCTGGTAGCCGATGTTGGTGTAGACGAGGCCGCTGGTGAAGTCGAGGTAGCGGTTGCCGTCGTAGTCCCAGAAGTACGAACCCTCCGCGCCGGCCACGGCGAGCGGGTCGATCAGGCCCTGGGCGGACCACGAATGGAAGACGTGGGCACGGTCGGCAGCCTTCACGGCCGCGCCGGCCTGGGGGTCGGGTTCGACATGAGGGGTCATACGGCCAGGTTAGGGAGGCGCGGCTCGGGGCCGACATGGCCACCTTGTATGCCCTCGGCCAGTTTCATGGGCAAGGTGTCGTGGCACGGGAACACGGCCCGGGGAACTTGACAGCACGCTGTCGTTATGACAGTCTACTGTCATCGGGGAGAACTCCTACCGCAGGGCCAGGGAGGCCGGCATGACCGCCGACACGTCATCCGCCAGCAGCACCACCGCCGTCGCCGATACCGCGCCGGCCGGGCGGGCGGTCCACGTCGCCGTCTACGACACGTTCGCCGACTGGGAGACGGGGCACGCGACCGCC
The DNA here is from genome assembly GCF_040656535.1 of Streptomyces sp. NPDC049887. Lineage (NCBI taxonomy): Bacteria > Bacillati > Actinomycetota > Actinomycetes > Kitasatosporales > Streptomycetaceae > Streptomyces > Streptomyces sp. NPDC049887. Next base: position 198,334 of record NZ_JBFAMM010000010.1, read on the forward strand.
TGGCTCGCCCGCACCGGGCACACCGTGCGCACGGTCGGCCCCGACACGGACAAGCCGGTCACCACGATCGGCGGCCTGCGCATCCAGCCCGACCTGGGCCTCGACACCCTGCGGCCCGAGGACAGCGAGCTGCTCATCCTCACCGGGGCCGACCTGTGGGACACGGACGACGAGCTGGCGCCGTTCGCCCGCAAGGCGCGGGAGTTCCTGGAGGCCGGGGTGCCCGTCGCCGCGATCTGCGGGGCCACGGCCGGGCTGGCCCGCGAGGGACTGCTGGACGACCGGAAGCACACCAGCGCCGTCTCGTTCTACCTGGCCGCCACGGGTTACGAGGGCGGCGAGTACTACGTCGACTCCGACGCCGTGACCGACGGCGACCTGATCACCGCCGGCCCGACAGAACCGGTGGCGTTCGCCCGCGAAGTGCTCGGCAGGCTCGGGGCGTTCGAGGGCGGCAAGCTCGACGCCTGGTACCGGCTGTTCCACGACTCCGACCCGGAGGCGTTCGAGGAGCTCAACGCATGACGGGCGGCAGACGCGACGGCGCGGGCCGCGGCCCCGACAGCGCGCCGGCCCCTACGGACCACGAGCCGATCCGGGCGTCCCGGGGGACTGCCGAAGCCCCGGTACCCGGGCCGGCGCAGGGACCGGGCGGCGGGCCGGACCACGGGCCCGGCGGCCCGGACCGCCGAACGGCCGTCGCACCCGCCCGGGAGGCTCCGAAGCGGCCGGCCGGGGAGAGGCAGGAGATGCTCAGCACCGCCGCCATCAGCGTCTTCCGGCTCAACGGGCAGTTCCTGGGCGTCGCGGAGGAGCTGGCCCGCCCGGCCGGGCTGACCTCCGCCTGGTGGCAGGTCCTCGGTGCCGTGCTGCCCGAGCCGCTTCCGGTCGCCGGGATCGCCCGGGCCATGGGCATCACCCGGCAGAGCGTGCAGCGGATCGCGGATCTGCTCGTCGGCAAGGGCCTCGCGGAGTACGTGCCGAACCCGGCGCACCGTCGCGCCAAGCTGCTCCGGCCCACCGGCGAGGGCAGGGCCGCGATCGACAGGATCAACCCCGGGCACGCCGAGTTCGCCGGGCGTCTCGCGGACCGGCTCGGCGACGAGCGGTTCACGGAGACGGTACGGGTGCTGGAGCGGCTCTCCGCCGCGATGGAGGCACTGGCGTCCGACGGACGGCAGGAGCCCGCGGGGGCGGACGGGCCCTCGGGGGCGAGCCGCTGACGCGCCTTCCGCGCCCCGGCGACAAACCACGCCCCCGACGAGCGCCCCGGCTCCCGGCTCCCGCACGCCTGATCCCGGCGCCGCCTCCCGCCCCCGGTGTCGGTCCGTGGACCCGTGCGATCGCCGGTGGGCAGGCGGTACCGCGGACGTCGTCGCATGCCGCACCGCGGACCCTCGTGACGTCTTCGTCCGTCCAGCGCTGCCCCGGCCGCCACCCGCCCGTCCGGGAACCGGCGCGACGGTCACTGGTGTCTCCTCATGCGGGTGCCTCACGCAGGAGCCTCAAGCAGTCTCCCTGCGAGCGGCTCGCTCCCGGCGAGGAGGGACGCAACAGGCCGGAACACGGGCGCGATCCGGTCGGATCCCGGCGGGGAGGCGGTTGCCTGTGGGCGCCGGCTCGGAGCGCACTATTCTCGTGCGATCGGGCACGCGCACAGATCCGTACGCGCGCACACGTACACGCACACGTGCGGGTACGTCCACGTATGTCGGGGGAGGGGCGCTCGGCCATGGAGCAGCTGGCATCCGGAGATCCACGCCGCATCGGGGCGTACCGACTGCTGGCCCGCCTGGGCGCCGGCGGCATGGGGCAGGTCTATCTGGCCCGCTCCGACCGGGGCCGTACGGTCGCCGTCAAACTGGTACGGCGGGAGCTCGCCGAACAGGAGGAGTTCCGCAGCCGGTTCCGGCAGGAGGTCGCGGCCGCCCGCCGGGTCGGCGGGGCCTGGACGGCTCCGGTGCTGGACGCGGACACCGAGGCCGAGGTGCCCTGGGTGGCTACGGGCTATGTCGCCGGGCCTTCCCTCCACTCCGTGGTCTCCGGCGGACAGGGCGGTCCGGTCCACGGGCCGCTGCCCGAGCACTCCGTGCGCACCCTCGCCGCCGGACTGGCCCGTGCGCTGACGGACATCCACCGCGCGGGCATCGTGCACCGCGATCTGAAGCCGTCCAACGTCCTGATCACCATCGACGGCCCCCGGGTCATCGACTTCGGCATCGCCCGCGCCCTGGAGACCGTCGCGGACGGCGGGCTGACCCGCACCGGAGCGCTGGTCGGCTCGCCCGGGTTCATGGCCCCCGAACAGGTTCGGGGCGACCGCATCACCCCGGCCTGCGACGTGTTCTGCCTCGGCTCGGTCCTGGCCTACGCGGCGGGCGGGCGGCTGCCGTTCGGCTCCGCGGACAGCGGCGTCCACGCGCAGATGTTCCGTATCGCCGAGGAGGAGCCGGATCTGTCCGGGGTCCCTGAGTCGCTGCGGGAGCTGATACGGGACTGCCTGCGCAAGGAGCCCGCGGCCCGGCCCACGCTGGAACGGATCCGGGAGCGTGCCGGGGGCGTGTCGGAGGACTCCAGCGTGCCGTGGCTCCCGGGCGCCCTCATCGCCCAACTCGGCAGCCACGCGGTGAGACTGCTGGAGGTCGAGCACCCGGAGAGCCTCACGGACGCCACGGAGGCAGGCCCTGCGGCAGGGGCGCCGGCGCCCGGATCCGGTCCGCACTCCCCGGGCGCCGCGCAGCGTCCGCCGGCACCGGGCCCCGCCGCACACGATGCCGCGGCACAGGGTTCCCCGGCACGGTTCCCCGCCGACGGCGCGCGGGCCGCGGCGGGCGGCACACCACCGCCCGGTGACCTGCCCGCCGCGCCGGGCGCGCCGGGCGTGCCGGGTGTGCCGGGTGTGCACGCCCTTCCCACGGTGGCCGGCCCTCCGACGCCTCCTCCGGGCCAGGCGCCCACCCCGGTCCCGTCCGCGCCTCCGGGATGGGCGGCGCACCACCCGGCGCCCGCCCCGCACACCCCGCACTCCGCGGCCCCTCCGTACGGCACCTACCCGCAGTACGGCCCGCCGTCCCCGCCCGGGGAGCAGCGCGGTGAGAGACGGGGCACGGTGGCCCTCGTCGCCGTGGCGGTGGTGGTCGCGGTGGCGGCCGGCAGCTCGGTCTACGCGCTCATGAACGGCGAGCACACGAGTTCCCCCGCCGCCCCGGGCCCGTCCAAGTCAGCGCCCCGCTCGCCCGGCGCCTCCGGGGGCGACGGCGGGCCGACCGCCGACGACACCCCCGCGACGACGGAGTCCTCCCCCTCCGCACGCGCCGGGACGGTGCCGGAGGAGTACACAGGCACCTGGCGGGCCGAGTTCACGACCGCGGACGGCAACACCAACACGCGGATCATGACCATCACCGGCGGCTCCGCCGGCGACACCGTCATGACGCTGACCGGGCGGGGTGCCAACTACGACTGCCGCTGGTCCGCCGCCCTGCGCGCCTCCGGCCCGCCCCTCGAACTCGGCCCCACGCAGGTCACCTTCGGCGATCGCCGGAGCTGCTCGCCGGGTCAGTGGAGCCGTCTCGACATGCCCGACGACCGGACCATCGTCCGTGAGCTGGTCGGCTCGGGCGGAGCGCCGCTGACGTACACGAAGGTGGGCTGAGCCCGAGGCAGGCCGAAGGGCAGGCAGGGCGCGGCCGACACGGGTGGCGCACCCGACGCCCACTCGAACATGCCGGGTGGGCCTGGTACGGCCGACACGGGCGGAGCACCGCCGACGCGCACCCGTACGGGCCGGGCTCAGCGGCGGTTCCAGCGGAGGGCAAGGGTCCCGTCCCCGCCGAGCTCGGGCTCCACCTGGGTGCCGAACGCGCGCCCGGCCCTGCTCAGCACCTCGCACAGCCAGCCGGAGTCCGACGGCGACGCATGGTGGAGCGTCATCCGCCGCGCCTGCATCGGCACGATCCGCAGGGCCGCCAGCTCGCCGGTCTCCGCGTCCAGCGTGGGGAAGTACAGCAGCCGCAGGTCGTCGCGGTAACGCTCGTAGCCCGTGATGCCCTCGTAGTCGTCGATGAGGTCGCCGCAGCCGTACAGGATGAGCTTGCCGTGGTGGACCTGGATCGGCCGGGGATGGTGGGAGGAGTGGCCGTGGACGAGGTCCACGCCGCCCTCGACGAGCCGGTGGGCGAAGGTGCTCTGGCTCTGCGACACCCCGTACCCCCAGTTCGAGCCCCAGTGGATCGACACGACCGCGAGATCGCCGGGCTCGCGCACCTCCCGCAGCCGCCGGACGAGCGCGTCGGCGCTGCGGACCGACAGGTCGGGGACGTAGTCGACACCCGGCCTTTCCTCGGCGGCCGCCCAGCGCGAGGGGACCCCGGCCGACGCCATCCCGCACGACAGGACCAGCACCCGGCCCCCGCTCCGGGTGGGGACCGCGACCGGCCGCTGGGCCTCGGCCCGGTCCCGTCCGGCCCCGGCCGGCCCGAGACCGGCGCGGTCGAGCACGTCGACGGTCTCCTCCAGGCCGCGCCGCCCGAAGTCCAGCACGTGGTTGTTGGCCAGCGCGCACACGTCGGGCCGCGCGGCTGCCAGGAACGGCAGGTTGTCCGGGTGCATCCGGTACGTCACCGCCTTGCCCGAGGCGAAGTCGTCGCTGGTCGTGACGCTGCTCTCCAGGTCGATCACACGGACGTCCGGGTCGAACCGGTCCAGCACGCCGAGCGCCGCGCCCCAGGGCCAGGTGTAGTCGACGGGGCGCGGGATCGCCCCGTTCACGGCCTCCGCGAGCGCCACGTAGTCCCGGGCGTCCCGGATGTAGCTCTCCCTCAGGGCGGGGTCGCCGGGGTGCGGAAGGATCTGGTCGACACCCCGGCCCGGCATGACGTCGCCGCAGACGAAGAGCGTCACGAGACCCCGGCCGTTCATGCACCGATTTTCCCACCGATGGCCTGCTTGCAGAGGGGGTGCGGGCGCCCGCCCGGGTCCACGCGGGCACCCCGCCCCGGCCCGTGCGGGCGCTCCGCCCGAGTCCGTGCGGTCCGGGGGCGGTGCGTCCGGACGAGGTTCCCGGGGCGGTCCCCGCCTGGGCCGCGCGTCGGGGCCGGCCGTGGTGACGCGTCTGCTTCCGCACCGGGTGCGTGAGGTGCCGGACGGCGACCGGGTCCGGCGCGACCGGTCGCGCCGGCTCGTCGCCGCGGCCGGTCGCGGTCTCCAGGCGCGGTACGCCCGGGGGTCGGCCGCGCGTCACTCCGGGTTCAGGTACTGGGCCTAGGAAGTGGAACATGTCGTTCCTCAACAGGCGCCGCTTCCTGGCCGCCGCCGGCACCGCCACCGCGGCTGCCGGTGTCCTGGCCACCCGTACCGCCGCCGGGGCCCCCGCTCCCGGCAGCCCCTTCCGGCACGGGGTCGCCTCCGGCGATCCGCTGCCCGACGCCGTCGTCCTGTGGACCCGGCTGACCCCCACCGCCGACGCGCTGCCCGGGTCCGGAGCCGGGCCGACCGTCCGGCTGGAGTGGGAGATCGCCTCCGACCCGGCCTTCCGGAACATCGCCCGCGAAGGGCAGGCCACGGCCACCCCCGACGCCGACCACACGGTCAAGGTGGACGCGGCGGGGCTGGCTGCCGGGACGACGTACTGGTACCGGTTCCGCCACCAGGGCACGGTCTCCCCGGTCGGGCGTACCCGCACCGCGCCCGCCACCGGTGCCGCGGTCGGGGTGCTCCGCTTCGGCGTGGTCTCCTGCGCCAACTACATGGCGGGGCACTTCTCGGCGTACCGCCATCTCGCCGCCCGCAGCGACCTCGACGCCGTCATCCACCTCGGCGACTACCTCTACGAGTACGGAAACGGCGAGTACGGTCCCGGTCCCGCGATCGGGCGTGGCCACGAGCCCGGGCACGAGATGGTGTCGCTCGGCGACCACCGGCGCCGGCACGCGCAGTACAAGACCGACCCGGACCTGCGGACGCTGCACGCCGCCGCCCCCTTCATCGTCACCTGGGACGACCACGAGTCCGCCAACGACGCCTACGACAAGGGCGCCGAGAACCACACCGAGGGTGCGGAGGGCTCATGGGCGACCCGGTACGCCCACGCGCGTCGCGCCTGGGGCGAGTGGATGCCGGTACGCGAGCCCGACCCGCGGCGCGTCCACCGGCGGCTCGTCTTCGGCGGCCTCGCCGATCTGTCGATGCTCGACCTGCGCTCCTACCGCAGCAGGCAGGTGGAGCAGGACAGGCTCGGGGACGTCGGCGACCCGGACCGCACCATCACCGGCGACGCCCAGATGGAGTGGCTCAAGGAAGGGCTGGCCACGTCCCGCGCCCGCTGGAAGCTGATCGGCAACCCTCTGATGATCTCGCCGGTGCTCTTCCCCCCGCTGCCGGAGGACATCGCCCGGCCGCTGGCGGACACCACGGGGCTGCTGCCGCCCGAGGGAGTCCCCTACAACGTCGACCAGTGGGACGGCTACACCGCCGACCGGCGCGAACTCCTCGGCCATCTGCGCGACCGGGGCATCGACGACACCGTGTTCCTCACCGGCGACATCCACTCCTCCTGGGCGTGCGACCTGCCGCTGGATCCCGGGACCTATCCCGCCGGTTCGCCCTCCGTCGCCACCGAGCTCGTCGGTACGTCCGTCACCTCGGACAACCTGGACGACATCACGCGATCGCAGCCCCGCACCAGCTCGCTCGCCGTGGAGACGGCCATCAAGGCCGCCAACCGGCATGTGAAGTACCTGGAGTTCGACTCCCACGGGTACTCGCTGCTCGAAGTCACCCCGCAGCGGGTGCAGATGGACTGGGTGTACATCAGCGACCGTACCGACCCCCACGCCACCGCCCGCCGCGCCACCGGCTACCAGGTCCTGGCGGGCAGCAACCGCGTCTCCCCCGCTTCCGCGCCCCTGGCGGACTGACCTCCGGCCGGCCGGCCCGACCCTCCGGACCGGGCCACCGCGGCCCCACCCGGCCGGTCGGCCCGACCGTGCCCGGGCGGCCCCACCCGGCCTCGCCCTCACACACCGCCCCTCACCCCCGACTCCCGACCCCCGACCCCCGACCCCCGACTGGAGACCTCACGTGTCCCGCCACGCCCAACCCCGTATGACCCGCCGCAGGTTGCTCGCCACCATCGCCGGCGGCGCGGGAGGCGCCATCGTCGCAGCCGCCGGGACCGGGGTCCTGACCGCCGGCGCCGCCGAACCCCGCCTGCGCACCTATGTCCTCGTCGTCGACGGCTGCCGGCCGGACGAGACAGGGCCGTTGCTCATGCCGCACCTCTCGGCGCTGCGGGACGCCGGCACGACCTATCCCGCCGCCCAGTCGCTGCCGGTGATGGAGACCATCCCGAACCACGTGATGATGATGACCGGGGTCCGGCCGGACCGCTCGGGCGTACCGGCCAACTCGGTCTACGACCGTACGGAACGGGTCGTACGCGACCTGGACCGGCCATCGGACCTGAGGGCGACCACCCTGTTCGAGCTGTTGCGCGACAAGGGCGGCAGCAGCGGCACCGTGCTGTCCAAGCGCTATCTGCACGGGATCTTCGGGACCAGGGCCGACTACCGGTGGAGTCCGGAGCCACTGATCCCGGTCAGCGGCCACGCACCGGACCGATACACCGCCGACGCGGCGATCAGGATGATCGACTCCGCCGACCCGGACGTGATGTTCGTGAACTTCGGCGACGTGGACCGGATGGGACACAGCGACCTCACCGGCACCACCGTCGCACTGGCCCGCACCTCCGCGCTCGCCGCCACGGACACCCAGGTCGGCAGGGTGCTGGACCATCTCAAGGCCACCGGCCGGTGGGACAGCAGCGTCGTCGTCGTGCTCGCCGACCACTCCATGGACTGGTCCGTACCCACCGCGGTGGTCAGCCTCCAGCCGGAGTTGGAGAAGGACCCGATGCTCAAGGGGCAGGTCGTCATCGCGCAGAACGGCGGTGCGGACCTGCTGTACTGGACCGGCGCACCCGGCAGCCGCGCGACGGCGGTCGAGAGGATGCGCAAGGCCGTGCTCGCGCGGGAGGGCGTACTGTCCGTGCACACCCCGCGGGAGTTGCGGCTCGGCCCGGAAGCGGGTGACCTGGTGGCGTATGTACGGCCCGGCTACCGCTTCTCCGACCCGCACACGGCCTCCAACCCGATTCCGGGCAACCACGGACACCCCGCCACTCTGCCCATCCCGTTCTTCGTCGGCGGCGGCGCGAGCGTCGTTCGGACGCGGACGGTCAGCGACGCACCGGTCCGCACGGTGGACGTGGCCCCGACGCTCGCCGCGCTCCACGGGCTGCGCGGGCCCGAGGGCGGCTGGGACGGTGTGGCTCGGACCGACGCGTTCACGAGCCTCCCGGCCCGCTGAGCAGGACGGACCCCTCGTGGGCGAGGCGGAGACGCGGCCCCGCGCCACCCGGGACCTGAGACCGGGAACCGGGAACACACCGGGCACCGGGACGCTACCGCTGAGCTGTGCACCGCAGTTCGCCGGCGGTGGGCAGCAGGTCCGTGATCATTTCCATGTCAGCCCAGCAGCTCGACGACCGCGGTGCGGAGCAGCAGCGGGTGCACGAAGCGGTCGTCCGCGGCGGGCGGGACACGCCAGGCCAGAGGCCAGGTGGGCCCGTCGAGCGCCGGGACCGGTACGTAGCCGACGCCGCCGGCGCCCGAGTTGTAACGGATCACCCCGCGTGGCCAGGAACGGTGGGCCGTACTGGCCACCGGGAGCAGGAAGTAGACGCCGCGGCAGCCGTTCGCCTCGGTGACGATGGGACCGGGGTCGCCGCCCGTCATTCGCTCCAGCAGATCGGCCAGTCGGCGCCCTTCGTCGCCGTCGACGCGTACGGCGTCGAAATGCACGCCCGCCTTGCGGAGCTGGAATCCGGAGACCGGGATCCAGTTCATGTCCACTCGTCGATTATCCGTATTCACGGCGACATTGTGATGCCGCCCGGATAGCGTTCTCCATAGCCTTGCGAGGCAGGTCGGACACCCCTTTACCTGCGCGAACCTGCCTTGATCCAGGTCGAATTCGGCGGGGACGGGTTGAGACCGGTTGAGTCCGGTTGAGTCGAATGGTGATCGCAATGGCGCGAGCGGAGAACAAGCAATTGGCGGGTCCGACGGCACGGCTCGTGGCGGACGTCGCCCGCAAGTTACGTGTACGGAAAGGCTGGACGCAGGAGCAGCTCGGGAAGGAGATCGGTTTCACGGGTTCGGCGGTGAGCGCGATGGAGACGGGCGCGCAGCCGGCGAGCGACGCGATGCTGGTGCAGCTGGAGCGGGTGCTCGGCGACGGGATGGACATCTTCGAACAGGCGAGGACGTACGTACGGCTGGAGAAGTACCCGGCGCAGTTCAAGGACTACGCGCTGCTGGAGCAGAAGGCGGTCGGGCTCCATCTGTACGCGACGCTCGTGGTGCACGGGCTGTTCCAGACGGAGGAGTACGCGCGGGCCCTGATCGGAGGCGGATATCCGCCGCTGCCGGAGCAGCGGGTGGAGGAACTGGTCGATGCGCGGCTGGCGCGGCGGGCACTCTTCGAGCGGGAGCCGGTGGCGTTGATCGAGGTGGTGCTGGAGGAGTCGGTGCTACGGCGGACGATCGGTGGCCACGAGGTCATGCGTGGCCAGATGCGGCACCTTGCGGAGTGCGCGCGGCGGCGTAACGTGACGTTGCAGGTCCTGCCGCTGGAGGCGGGGCTGGGTGGGGAGTACGCGGGGGCACGTGGCGGGATGACCCTGGTGGAGACTCCCGAGCACGATCACCTGGTCTATCTGGAGCCCCAGGACGAGAGCCTGCTGATCAAGGAGCCCGCAAAGGTGAGTACATACGCACAGCGTTATGCGAAGATCCGAGCACAGGCCCTCGGCCCCCGCGAATCACTTGGCCTTATCGAGCAGTTGGCAGGAGAGCAGAGATGAGCAGCACCCTGCGCTGGTTCAAGTCCAGCTACAGCGACAGCAGCGGCGGCAACTGCGTCGAAGTGGCCTTCGACTGGCGCAAGTCGTCCTACAGCAGCGACAGCGGCGGAGAGTGCGTCGAGGTCGCCGCCTGCCCCCACGCCGTCCACGTCCGCGACTCCAAGAACCCCGAGGGCCCGGTCTTCACCGTGGCTCCCGGCGCCTGGGCGGCGTTCGTCGGCCAGGCTGCCGGGGCGTAGCCGCAAGGGCCGGACCGATCAGTCCTCGGCCGGCATCACCCTCGTCACCTTGCCCTTCAGGTCGGCCTCCAGATAGCCGGCGACATGGTCGTCCCCGCGGTAGACGGCCAGCCCCAGTGGGGTGCCGAAGGTGTCGTCCGGAGGGCGGACCAGGACGTAGCGCATCGTCGGCTGCTTCACGTTGAGGTCCTTCTCCGCCCGCTTCAGCAGGGCGGGGAGGACGTCCCAGTCGAAGTCGTCCAGGCTGAACGGGCGGTCGCCGCCGATCAGGGAGCTGCTGATGATCCCCTTCTGCACGCCCTGGCCCGGGCGGTAGGTGTAGCTGTCGTACTTGGTCTCGCTGCCCTTGAGCATGATCTCCGCTGACACGTAGTCCGGGTAGACGCTGAAGCCGCCCGCGCGGTCCGTCCCGGTCGCGGCCTTGATCTCCTTCACCGCCGTCCGGATGCCGTCCGGGGTCAGCAGATCGGTCTTCGCGTCGGCCTGGGACGCCGGTGCCGACGCCGAGGAGGCCGTCTCGGGCGGTGCGGGCGTCGCGCCCTTCGTCGCGGGTGAGGACGAGCCGGGCGGACTCGCCGCCGTCTCCCCGCCCTTGCCCCCGCCGTCCGGCAGCAGGGTCCACACCAGGGCGCCCGCCAGCACGGTCGCGACGGCGGACGCGGCGATCGCGACCCGGCCCTTCGCCCGGCCGCCGGTATCCGGAGGTATCTGCCGTGTGGGGCCTGCCGGGTAGGGGGTCGGCGGACCGACCGGACCCGGCACGGCATCGCGCGGAGCCGACGGGCCGACGCCCATCGGAGGCCCGAAGCCCATCGGAGGCCCGAACCCGGCGGGCGCCGCGGCCGGTGCTGCCGTCTGCTCACCCGGAGGTGACAACCGGTACGACGTGGTTCCGTCCACCCCGCCCGGAGCAGTGGGAACACTCGGCGGACTCGCAGCGCCGGGAGCCGTGTCCCGGCCCCCGGCCGCTTCCGCCAGCATCCGGTCGGCGGTCTCCGCGTCCGCCCGGCCGGCCGGGTCCTTGACGAGCACGGCGCTCAGGAAACCGGTCAGCGATCCGGCCTGCACGGGCGGCGGAAGCTCCTCGCTGAGAAGCGCCGCAAGCGTCGCGAGGGTGCTGCCCCTGCGCAGCGGATGACGCCCCTCGACGGCGACGTACAGCATCATCGCCAGCGACCACAGATCGGAACCCGGGCCGCCCTCGCCACCGGAGATGCGCTCGGGCGCCATGTAGTCGGGCGTGCCGATGACCGACCCGGTCGCGGTGAGGGCCGTGGACTCCCTGATGGCCGCGATGCCGAAGTCGGTGAGGACGGGACGTCCGTCGGGGCGCATCAGGACGTTGGCGGGCTTCACGTCACGGTGCTGGATGCCTGCGTCGTGCGCGGCCCGCAGCGCGGCCAGCACCTCGCGACCGAGACCGGCGGCCTCGGCGGGTGCCAGCGGGCCCTTCTCCAGCCGGTCATGAAGTGATCCGCCGGTCACCAGCTCCATGACGAGCCACGGGTAGGTGTGCTCCCCGCCGTCCACCACGTGGTGGATCGTCACCACGTTGGGGTGGTCGACACGGGCGAGCGCCCGTGCCTCGCGCAGCACCCGGGCCCGGAGCATCGCCGCGCCCTGCGGGTCGTACTCGGCGAGACCCGGGTCGGGCGGCCGTACCTCCTTGAGCGCCACGGCCCGGTCCAGGACCAGATCGCGCGCCCGCCACACCATGCCCATACCGCCGCCGCCGAGCCGCGCCTCCAGCTCGAAGCGCCCGTCTATGACCCGTCTGCCGGATTCCCCGTCGCTCATGGCCGGGAGCCTACGAGATGCGGGCGGCACGGCCCCGCGCAGGTGGCTCCAACGCCGACGGCCCGGAGCGTCCTGCGCCGCCGTAGCGCGCCGGCCGCACCTGCCGCCCGCCCCGGCGGGAGGCCGGGGCGGGCGGTGGGTGCCGGGGAGGCCGGTGGGGGCCTGCCCGTGGCGATGTGTGGTGCGTCAGCCGAAGCAGTTGGGGACGGGGTTGGTGCTGCCCTCGCAGTTGGTCGGGACGTTGTCGATGATGCGGACCTTGCCGTGGGTGACGACCGTGCCCTCGTTGTCCACACCGCCCGCCGGCTCGTCGGAGATGTTCTTCGTCACCTTGGAGTCGGTGAGGACGAGGCGGCCGAACTCATTGACGAAGATTCCGCCACCTCGGCCGCCGTCGCCCGGCACCTGGTTGCCGGCGATCTTCGTGTTGCGAATGGCGACCTCCACCTCCGCCTCCACCTCCTGGTCCGGGAGGATGTCGATACCGCCACCGCGGCCGTCTACGAAGTCGTTCCCTCCGAGAGCGGTGTTGCCGGTGATCTCGCTGTCCTCGATCACGGTCTCGTCGTCGACCTGGAGACCACCGCCGTTGGTGGCTGCCGTGTTGTCGTGGATGTGGGTCCCGCGTACATGGAGCCCGCCTGCCTCGTGGTCGATACCGCCACCGGTTCCGTCGTCGGTGTTGAAGGCGATGACGGACTTCTCCACCTCCGTCACGCCGCCGTCCGACTCGACACCGCCGCCGATGTTGTAGCGGATGTCGCTGTTCACGATCGTCGAGGTCCCGCCCACGTTCTCGATGGCGCCGTCGTCGCCGATGTTGCGGTAGAACTTCGCCGAGTCGACCTTGAGCTTGCCGTTGCCGTTGTAGATGGCGGAGCCCTCGTCGGCGGAGTTCCCCTCGAAGGTGCTCTTGACGACCTTGGTGATGCCTGCGTTGTAGACGGCTCCGCCGTCGTCTCCGTCTTCGTCGTCGATACTGTCGACGGTGTTCCTGTCGAGGGCGACCATCTCCAGATGCAGGCGTCCCGCGGGGTCGACCAGGATGGCGCCGCCGTTCTCGTCCGGGGCGGACTTGCCTCGGGTGAGGAAGAGGTGACTGAGCTTCAGGTCGCCACCGGCTCCGACCTGGAAGAAGCGGAACTGGTCGGTGTTGGCGGCCCGCTGGATGGTGGAGCCGTTGCCGTGGATGCTGATCGGCTGGATGATCTCCGGCAGGCCGTTGCCGTCCTGATTGGCGGTCAGCGTGTATGTGCACTGCTTCGCCAGGCGGAGTGAACCACCGCTGTTCTGGTTCAGGTCGACGATCGCCGCGATCAGGTCGTTCGGGTCGCACTCGACGTTCCGCTCGCCGTGCCGCCCAGTGCCCTCACCGTCGGCCTTCTCCTGGTCGCCGTCGGCCTTCTCGTGCTCGCCGGAGACCTCGCCACCCGCATCGCGACCGCCGGAGACCTCGCCACCCGCATCGCGACCGCCGGAGCCGTCATCACCCGCGTCGCGACCGCCGGAGCCGTCATCACCCGCGTCGCGACCGCCGCCCTCGTCTCCCTCGGGGGCGTAGCCCTTCTTCTCGTCCCCGTCCGCCTTGTCCTCCGCGACCGCAGCACGTGCGTTCGTCTCGTCCGCACTCGCCTGCACCGCAGCCGCGATGGTCGTCGTACCCACCACCGCGGCGAACCCGGCCGCCGCGGCGACAGCAGCCATCCAGTGACGGCTCAACACCGCCGACTTCCCACGACGGGAGACACCCGCGCCACCCGTGCCCTGAGATTCAGACATCCGATGCAGCTCACTTTCTCTGTGACAGGCCGTCACGTCCCCACCGGAGGGACGCAGATGCCTCACATCGGAACACAGAAAATGTGATAAACAGCTTAATGCCTTCATATAGGCGCGCCAATTGCCCAAAAGGGGTGAACGGCGAAGTCGGCCGCGCACCGACCGCTGCGGCGGAACGGGCGCACCCACCGGGCCGCCCCACGGCCGGGAACGACGGAGCGGGCGGCAGAGGCCGCCCGCTCCCGCCGATCCGCCGAACGCGTCAGCAGTACAGGTTGCCGCCCGTCGGCACGCCCAGGATCTGGGTGAAGCGCTGGTAGTTGTTCACACGGCTCTGGACCTGAGCCGGGTTCCTGCCGTCACACTCCAGGGAGCCGTTGATCGAGCGGATCGAGTGGCCGAAGCCGGCCTGGTTGACCATGGCGTTGTGGCCGGTCATCGTGCCGGGCCCGCTCTGGGTGTTCCAGTACCAGAGGCCGGTCTTCCAGGCGACGGCGGACTCCCGCTCGACGCGCCAGGGGTTGCCCAGCAGGTCGATGCCGAGGGCGTCACCGGCGGCCTTGTAGTTGAAGTTCCAGCTGAGCTGGATCGGGCCGCGTCCGTAGTACGCCGCCTGACCGGCCGGGCAACCGTAGGGCTGGCTCCGGTCGCAGTAGTGCGGATAGTTGGCGGTGTTCTGCTCCACGATGTGGACCAGGCCGCCCGTCTCGTGCGCCACGTTCGCGAGGAAGGCGGCGGCCTCCTGCTTCCGGACCGTGTCGCTGCCGGTCTTGGCGAAGGCCGGGTACGCGCTCATCGCCGCGGTCAGCCCGCTGTAGGTGTAGAAGGAATTCCGGTTCGGGAACATCTGGTTGAACTGCGCCTCGCTGACGACGAAGCCCGAGGGGTTCGGGTTCGGGTTGCCGCCACCGCCGCAGGCGCCCTGGTCGGCCCAGACCTCGGCGGAGCCGGGGGTCTCGTTCTGGGTCCACCACCTGGCCTGCCAGTTGCGGCCGTTGTGGGACGCGGTCATGCCGCCGGTGTAGACGGACGAGGAGTTCCAGGCCGCGGCACACGCGGCCGCGGACGCGGTCGAGGGGACGAGGACAGTGAGTCCGAGCACCGCCACGAAGGCGGCGAGCAGGGTGATGATCCGACGCGACAACGTTATCGTCCTTTCCCTGTGGGGGCTGTGGGGGAATACGGGGCATGGAGAGGAACGCGGGAGGGGATTCCCAAGTCGTGTCGCCCTATGGCGTGTTGAGCACTGAACAGGCAATGGTCTGAACCTGTCAAGGTCTAGACCAAGACTTGGACTCGGAATGGCCTGAACCCCGCCTCGCCGCTGCCTCCCCGCTGCCTCCCCGCTGCCTCGGCGGGCCCGCGGGCGTCCGGAAAGGGGTTCGTCGACGAGGCACCGGTCCGCGCGGCACCGCCCCGTCCCGCACGGGCGCGGTTCCGCAGGACGGGAGATCCCGGCGCGGTGCGCGGGGACCGTCCGGCCGTGCGTCATCCCCCGCCCGGACCCGGTCGGTCGGTCAGGGCGGCCCGGGAAGACCCCGGCCCCCCGCAGCGCCGTCCTGTGCCAGACTCGGGCGCATGAGCCGACGACATTGACGCACGGCAGCAGGTCCTGGAACGGGCTGTCGCGGACCGCCGCGGCGGGTGGGCACCCGGCGTCCCCGTCCGTTCCGCAGAAGGACCACCACCCATGCCCCTCATATCGCCCTGCCCGCCCCCACCCCGGGCCGGTGTGCGCCGGCTCGGGCGAACGCTCTACCTCTACGCAGGACTCGAGGACTTCGTCCTGCTCTACCCCGTCTACGCGCTGCTCTTCGCCGGGCACGGCCTGGACACCGCCCAGATCTCGTCCCTGTTCGCCCTCTGGTCACTGACCGGGCTGCTGGTCGAGGTCCCGTCGGGGGTCTGGGCCGACGTCGTGTCCCGCAGGCTGATGATCGTCACCGGGCCGCTGCTCACGGCTGCCGGATTCGCCTTGTGGGTCCTGCTCCCCTCGTACGGCGCGTACGCCGCCGGGTTCGTGCTGTGGGGTGCCGGGGGGTCGCTCCGCTCCGGGGCCATGGAGGCCCTGGTGCACGACGAGCTCGAACGGCTCGGTGCCGCTTCACGCTACGGCCGGGTCATGGGGCGCACCGCCGCCGTGAGCATGGCCGCGACCGCCGCGGCCACCGCGGTGGCGGCGCCGGCCTTCGCCCGGGGCGGCGAGTTGCTGGTCGGTGCGGCCAGTGTCGCCGCCTGTCTGCTGTGCGCCGCCGTGGGCGCGTTGCTGCCCGAACACCGTGGGCCCACCGACCGGGGTGCGCAACGGCGCGCTCGCCGCGGGACGTACCCGGCGGCCCTGCGGGCGGGGCTCACCGAGGTGCGTGGCAGCCGTCGGGTGCGGCACGCCCTGCTGCTGTCCGTCGTCGTCACCTCGGTCTGGGGCGCACTCGACGAGTACGTACCGCTGCTGGCCGCGGCCACCGGTGTCGCGACGACGACGGTGCCGCTGCTGGTCCTCGTCGTCTGGGTCGGAGTGACGGTCGGTTCGCTGCTGGTGGGGCCGGCCGAGCGGCTCTCCGGGCGGGCGCTCGGGGCCGCCGTCGCGGCGGGCGCCGCGGCGGGCGCCGCGGCGCTCGCCGCGGGTGCGCTGAGCGGCGGCCCCGGCGGCTTCGTCCTGGTGGGGGCGGCGTTCCTGGTGTTCCAGCTGACCGACGTGCTGGCCGACGCCCGGTTGCAGGAGGCGATCACCGGCCCGAGCCGGGCCACCGTGACCTCACTCGCGGGTCTCGGGACGGGACTCACCACGCTTCTGGTCTACGGGACGTACGCGGGGCTGTCCGCGCACGCGCCGCACGGCACCGTGTTCGCCCTGCTGGCCCTGCCGTACCTGGCGGTCGCCGCGGCGCTCGGCAGGACACGGACGTGAGGCGGGAACGGACGCCGGCCCGGGAAGCGGACGTGGGCCCCAGGGGGACGGGCCGGGTGGACGGGCGCGGAGGCCGTGGGCCGGTCTCGGCCGCGGGCCCTGGGGGAGGCCGCGGGCCCGGGGGGAGGCCGCGGGCGGGTGGGGGCGGGGCTCAGGGCGCGAACGGCGTACGGCCCGTGGCCGGTGAGCACTCGGCACACCGGCCACGGGCCGTGGGCCGTGGGATCGGCGACGGGCCGCGAGGGATCCCGCGGGCCCGCGGACCTACAGGAACGAGTTGATCTCGATCGTCTCGTCCCGGCCCGGGCCGACGCCGATCGCGGAGATCGGGGCCCCGGACATCTCCTCCAGCGCCTTCACATAGCCCTGCGCGTTCTTCGGCAGGTCGGCGAAGGACTTGGCCTTGGTGATGTCCTCGGACCAGCCCGGCAGGTACTCGTAGACCGGCTTCGCGTGGTGGAAGTCGGTCTGCGAGTACGGCAGCTCCTCGACCCGCCTGCCGTCGATCTCGTACGCGACGCAGACCGGGATCTGCTCCCAGCCGGTCAGCACGTCGAGCTTGGTGAGGAAGAAGTCGGTCAGTCCGTTGACGCGGGTCGCGTAGCGGGCGATGACCGCGTCGAACCAGCCGCAGCGGCGGTCACGGCCGGTGGTGACACCGCGCTCACCGCCGATGCGGCGCAGCGCCTCGCCGTCCTCGTCGAACAGCTCGGTCGGGAACGGACCGGCGCCGACACGGGTGGTGTAGGCCTTGAGGATGCCGATGACCCGGCTAATCTTCGTCGGACCCACGCCCGCGCCCGTGCAGGCGCCGCCCGCCGTCGGGTTCGAGGAGGTGACGAAGGGGTACGTGCCGTGGTCCACGTCCAGGAGCGTGCCCTGGCCGCCCTCGAAGAGGACGACCTTGCCGTCGTCGAGCGCGTTGTTCAGGATCAGCGTGGTGTCGGCGACGTACGGCCGGATCTGGTCGGCGAAGCCGAGCATCTCCTCGACGACGCGGTCCGTCTCGATGGCACGGCGGTTGAAGACCTTGGCCAGGAGCTGGTTCTTCTGCTCCAGCGCCGCCTCGACCTTCTGCGTCAGGATCGACTCGTCGTACAGGTCCTGGACCCGGATGCCGACTCGGTTGATCTTGTCGGCGTACGTCGGGCCGATGCCGCGGCCGGTGGTGCCGATCTTGCGCTTGCCGAGGAAGCGTTCCGTCACCTTGTCGAGCGTGACGTTGTACGAGGTGATCAGATGAGCGTTTCCGCTGATCAGAAGCTTGGACGTGTCGACGCCACGCTCGTTCAGCCCGCTCAGCTCGGAGAGCAGGACCGCCGGGTCGACGACGACTCCGTTGCCGATGACCGGGGTGCATCCCGGCGAGAGGATTCCGGAAGGGAGGAGGTGGAGCGCATACTTCTGGTCACCGACCACCACGGTGTGGCCGGCGTTGTTACCACCCTGGTAACGCACCACGTAATCCACGGATCCACCGAGGAGGTCGGTGGCCTTTCCCTTGCCTTCGTCACCCCACTGAGCACCGAGCAGCACAAGTGCGGGCACAGGCGTACACCCCTTCCGGGCGGGGCATGTCCATGGTCGGGGGCCTGAGCCGCCAACCGGTGTGCCCCGGAATAGACGAAGCCCCTGGCGCAATAGCGCAAGGGGCTCTTGCACAAAGATGCTACCCGAGGAAGGACCGAGGTGTCGGCTCCCGACCAGCTCCTGGTGGTCATCGACCCGGTCGCCCGCCGTTTCGACGGCGAGTCCGTTCGTATCGCGAAGGATGTGCTGTGTGCCGGGTCGGCGGCGAAGATCTGCCTGCCCGACGGGCCCGAGGAGTTTTCCCGCGCCCTCGCCCGCAGGGGCTCGCGGCGCCCTGTCGTGATCGGTGACGACCGCGCGTTGCTGCGTGCCGTGGGCTCGCTGCACCGGGCGCGGGAGCTCGCCGACGAGGCCCTGTCGCTGGTCCCGGTCGGGGCCGGCACGTCCGTGGAGGTGGCCCGGTCGCTGGGGGTACCGACGGGCACGGTCGCGGCCGCCCGGGCGGTCCTCGACGGAGCCGCCCACCATCTGGATCTGCTCGCCGACGACAGCGACGGGGTGGTGCTGGCCGATCTGCGCATCCCGGCGGGTCCTGCCGCAGCGGCCGCGGGGGCGCCGGGGCGGACCGGCTCGATGTGGCACACCTGCCGCTCCCTGGTGCGCACGCTCGTCCGTCCCGTTCCGCCGGCGCCTCCCGGCCTACGGACGCACCGGCTGCGGGTGGAGGCGGACGGGGTGCTGCTGAGCGATCTGGACGAGCCGGTCGACGACGTACGCGTCCGCGCGGCCGACGGCGCCGCGGAGGTGACCGTGCACCGCAGATCCGGCCCGGGCCCTGTACGGAGCCTGGCGAAGGTCGTCACCGTCTCGGGTGCCGACTTCCGCTACCGCGCCGACGCCCTCGTCTCCGGACCGGTCCGGAGACGCACCTGGACCCTGCGGCCCAGGGCCTGGTCGCTGACCCTGCCGGCGCCGGGGGCCGTCGCGGATTGAGAGCCGGCGGGGCGAAAGCCGCGGGTGGGGAGACCGGCGCGGCGCACCCGTGCGCCATCCGGACCGGGGAGTGCCGGACCGCCGTTCGGCCGGGAACCCGCGTCAGGGTCGGCCGAACAGCCGCTCGCGGTGCTCCCGCCAGCGCTCCATCATCGCCGTGAGCTCGCCCTGGACGAAGTCGAAGAACGCGACGGTCTCCGCGAGCCGGCGGCCCGCCGGCGTCTCGGCACCGAGGCTCGTCACCCCTTCTCGCAGGGATTCCGACCAGCGCTTCAGGACGGCGTCGCGGCTGGTGAGCGCCTCGTACCACTGGTCGCTGTGGACCCGGTAGCGCTCGCGGCGGGAACCGGGCTCCCGTTCCCGCGAGACCATGTGCTGCTGCGACAGATAGCGCACGGCGCCGGACACCGCCGCAGGGCTGACCTGCAGTTGCTCTCCGAGTTCGGCGGAGGTCAGCGCGCCGGAGTCGGAGGAGAGCAGCGCGGCGAAGACCCTGGCCGGCATGCGCGTCATGCCGGCCTCGACGAGCTGGGCCGCGAAGCGTTCCACGAAGCGCGAGACCGCCTCTGCGTCCCTGGCCTTCCCGGTCATCGGCGTCATCCCCGGATCATCTCCCCTGTTCACGAACCGAATCCGAGTTTATACGCTTCCTTAACTTCACAAATTTCTGAAGTTAGCTTAGCTTCTGAAGCATGACAAAGGCCATCAGCGTCGCCGGACTGCACAAGTCGTTCGGCCGGGCACACGCACTGGACGGACTCGACCTGTCGGTCGAGACCGGTGAGGTCCACGGCTTCCTCGGACCCAACGGCGCCGGGAAGTCCACCACCATCCGCATCCTGCTCGGACTGCTGCGTGCCGACTCCGGCGCCGCCCGACTGCTGGGCATGGACCCCTGGAAGGACGCCGTCGAACTGCACCGCCGGATCGCCTACGTACCCGGCGACGTGACGCTCTGGCGCAACCTCTCCGGCGGAGAGGTCATCGACCTCTACGGCCGACTGCGCGGCGGGCTCGACCGGGCGCGCCGGAACCGGCTGACCGAGCGGTTCGAACTCGACCCCACCAAGAAGGGGCGCACGTACTCCAAGGGCAACCGGCAGAAGGTGGCCCTGGTCGCCGCGTTCGCCTCCGAGGTCGACGTGCTGATCCTCGACGAACCGACGAGCGGACTCGACCCGCTGATGGAGGAGGTCTTCCAGGGCTGCGTCGCCGAGGAGCGCGACCGCGGCCGGACCGTCCTGCTCTCGAGCCATGTGCTCAGCGAGGTCGAGGCACTGTGCGACCGGGTCAGCATCATCCGCAAGGGGCGGACGGTGGAGAGCGGATCACTCGCCGATCTGAGGCACCTCACCCGCACCAGCGTCAGCGCCGATCTCGCGGGCACGCCCGACGGACTCGCGGGGCTGCCCGGTGTGCACGACCTCGACATCCAGGGCCCGGCGGCCGCCTCCGAAGGCGCCGGGTGCCGGGTCCGCCTCCAGGTCGACACCGACAAGCTGGACGCGGTGCTGCGCACGCTCACCGGCGCCGGCGTGCGGTCGCTCACCAGCACCCCGCCCACACTGGAGGAGTTGTTCCTCCGGCACTACGCGGACGACGTGCGCGGGAGCCGGCCGGACGACGTGCGCGGGAGCCGGCCGGACGACCACGGCGGACGCGGCACCCGCGCGGAAGGGGCGATGGCTCGATGACCGCGGCCGCGAAGACCCGGGCGGCACGCCCGCCCCGGCGGCACGGCGGGCCCGGCGCCGGAAGCCGGCCGCTCGCCGGCACGGGCGCGCTGCTCCGGCTGGCACTCCGCCGGGACCGGATCATGCTGCCCGTCTGGGTACTGGTGGTGTCCGGGATGGTCGTCAGCGGTGTCGGCTCCTTGCAGGCGCTGTACGACACCCAGGCCGAACGGGCCCGCCTCGCCGCGTCGATGGCCGCCAACGGCTCGCTGCGCAGCCTCTACGGTCCGGTGTTCGGTGACAGCACCGGGGCGCTGGTCGCCTGGCGGTTCGGGACGTTCGCGGCCGTGCTGGCCGCAGTGATGAGCCTGATCGTCGTGGTGCGCCACACCCGCGAGGAGGAGGAGTCGGGCCGTCAGGAACTGCTGTCCTCGGCCATGGTGGGCCGGCGAGCCCCGCTGACGGCCGCGCTGCTCACCGCGGGCCTCGCCAATGCCGCGGTGGCAGTGCTGATCGCGGCCGGGCTCTCCGGGCTGGGTGCCGCCGGCGCGCTCGCCCTCGGCCTCGCGGTCGGCGGCACCGGCGTGTTGTTCGCCACGGCGGCGGCGATCGTCGCCCAGCTCACGGAGAGCGCCCGGCTCGCCAAGGGAGCGACGGCGGCCGTGCTGGGCATCGCGTTCGTCCTGCGCGCCGCCGGCGACGCGGGCACGGCCGGTGACCCGGCCCGGGGCGGCCTCGGCGGTGGATCGTCCCTGCTGACCTGGCTGTCCCCCGTGGGCTGGGCCGAGAACGTCCGGGCCTACGCGGACGAGCGCTGGTGGGTGCTGCTGCTGATGCTCGCCGCGGCGGGCGCCCAGGGGGCCGCCGCGTACGCCCTGGCCGGGCGCAGGGACGTCGGCATGGGTTTCCTGGCCACCCGACCGGGGCCCGCCGAAGGGCGGATCACCACCGCGGGCGGGCTCGCGTGGCGGCTCCAGCGCGCCACCTGGGCAGGCTGGGCGGCCGGCTTCCTGCTAGCCGGGACCGTCTTCGGCGGCATGGCCGACGGCGCGGCGGACCTGGTCGGCGACAACGAGCAGGCCAAGCAGATCTTCGAGCGGATGGGCGGGCAGACGGCGCTCACCGACGCGTTCCTCGCCGCGATGGTCGGCATGTTCGGGCTGGTCGCCGCCCTGTACGCGGTCGGGGCCGTGCTCCGCATGCACGGCGAGGAGACCTCCCAGCGCGCGGAACCGGTCCTCGCGAACGCGGTCGGCAGGACCTCCTGGGCCGCCGGTCATCTGGCCGTCGCCTTCGGCGGCACCGTACTGGTCATGCTGTTCGCCGCGGCGGGCCTGGCCCTCGGCCACGGCGGGGACCTGCTCGCGATCGCGGGCGCCGCGCTGGTCCAGGTGCCGGCCGTGTGGACGCTCGCGGGCGTGGCGCTGCTGCTGTACGGGGCCGTCCCCAGGGCCGCGGCGGCCGGCTGGGCCGCGGCGGGGCTGTGCCTCGCCCTCGGCTGGGTCGGCCCCGCGCTCGACCTGCCCCCGGCCGTGCTGAACCTCTCGCCCTTCGGCCACCTGCCGAAGCTCCCCGGGCCGCGAATGGACTGGACGCCGGTGCTGCTCCTGACGGCGCTCGCGGTGGCCCTGGTGGCCGCCGGACTCGCGGCCTTCCGCCGCCGGGACCTGCAGATCTGACGGGTCACCGCCCACGGCCCGGAATCCGCCGGCGGGGGGAACCAACGGGAACGCTCCCGCGTCCGTGGTGGTCATGAGGGAAGAGACCAGGGGCTGCGCGGGCTGCCTCCTCGCGGCCGGGGGTGCGGCCACCGCGCTGCTGGCCTGGGCTCCGCTGGCCAGGATCAGCGTCGACGGCGGCTTCGAGCAGTGGCACCGGGATCTGAGCGTGCTCTACCTCGACCTCCCCCTGATCGCCCTGGGCGGAGCGCTGCTGCCGCTCGCCGTCTGGGCCGCCGGTCTGCGGTGGCTGCACCGCCCCTGGGCGGCCGCGGTGGCCGCCGTGGCCGTGCTCGCCCTCGGTGTCTGGGGCCTGACCAGCTGGTGGATGCCGTACGAGCGGCCGGAGTTCGTCCACTGAGACCGCCCGCACGGGAGCGCCTCACAACTCCACGCGCAGCTCCCGCAGTCCTCTGATCACGTACCCCGGCTTCCACTCCGGCTCCGCCGCGAGCCGCATCGTCGGTGCCTGCCGCAGCAGTTCGCCGAAGGAGGCGGCCAGCTCGACCCGGGCCAGGGGGGCGCCCAGGCAGTAGTGGATTCCGGCTCCGAACGTGATGTGCGGGTTGTCGGCGCGGCCGAGGTCGAGGTCACCTGGGCGCTCGAAGCGGGACGGATCCCGGTTGGCCGAGCCGAAGAGCAGGGCGAGCTCGGAGCCGCGCGGGACGACCGTGCCGCCGATCTCGATGTCGTCGAGCACCCAGCGCTCGAACATCTGGAGGGGGGTGTCGTACCGCATCAGTTCTTCCACGGCTGTGGACAACAGCGCGTGGTCGGTCCGCAGCCGCGCCAGCTCCCCGGGGTGACGGAACAGCGTCCACCAGCCGTTCGCGGTGGTGTTGACGGTCGCCTCGTGACCCGCGTTGAGCAGCAGCACGCAGGTGGACACCAGTTCCTGCTCGCTGAGGGTCTCCCCCTCGTCGTGCGCCGAGATCAGCGCCGAGACCAGGTCCCCGCCCGGCTCGGCGCGGCGAGCGGCGATCAACTCCCGCAGATACGCGGAGAACTCCACCGAGGCCCGGACGGCACGCGCCGCCGTCTCCTCGGACGGGTTCAGCTCGAACATCCCGCAGATGTCCGCGGACCAGGGCCGCAGCAGGCCCCGGTCGGACTCAGGTATCCCGAGCATCTCCGCGATGACCGCGACCGGCAGCGGCTCGGCGACCTCCGACAGCAGGTCGCCGCCGCCGTTCTTCACCAGCCCGGCGACCAGCCCGGCGGCCAGCCGGCGCACGGTCGGCTCCAGCGCCTGCACGGTGCGAGGGGTGAACGCCTTGGTCACCAGCCGGCGGATCCGTGTGTGGTCAGGCGCCTCCAGGTCCAGCAGCCCGTTGTCGTTCAGCGTGTGGAAGGGCTCGTGCCCGGGCGGCGGGGGCGTGCGCCCGAACTCCTCGTGCGTGAAGCGGTGCAGATACGTACGGCCGAGCCGGCGGTCCCGCAGCAGCGCGGACACATCCGCGTGGTGCGGCACGAGCCACTGCCGCGTGGGCTCGAACCAGTGCACCCGCCCCCGGTCGCGGAGTTCCGCGTAGGCGGGGTAGGGGTCCGCGGTGAATGCGGGCGACCAGGGAGCGAACACGGCAACATCCATACGCGGACGCTAGCCGCCCGCGGTGCCGTTCGGGAGGGGTCCCCGGGTGGTTCGATGAGGGGCGTCACCGTGCGTGCCGCCCCGACCGCACCGGGACACCAGCGCACCACACCGTCCCGGAGGCACCGATCCTGTCCACACCCCTCGCGGAGGCCCTGTCCGTCCTGCTGCTGCTCCTCGTGCTCGCCTGCGCGGTGATCAGGCCCTTCGGCCTGCCGGAAGCGGCCGTGGCCGTACCGGCGGCCGCCGTGCTGATCGCCACCGGCGCGATCCCCCCGGAACACACGGCCGAGGAGGCGGCGCGGCTCGGGCCGGTGATCGGCTTCCTGGCCGCGGTACTGGTGCTGGCCCGGCTGTGCGACGACGAAGGGCTGTTCCGTGCCTGCGGAGCCTGGATGGCACGGCGGTCGGCGGGACGGCCCGGGCGGCTGCTCGCGTCCGTCTTCGGGCTCGCCTCGGTGATCACCGCGGTGCTCAGCCTCGACGCGACGGTCGTACTGCTCACCCCCGTCGTCTTCGCGACCGCCGCCCGGATGGGCGTGAGGCCGAAGCCCCATGTCTACGCGTGCACCCATCTCTCGAACACGGCGTCGCTGCTACTGCCCGTGTCCAACCTGACGAACCTGCTGGCGTTCTCCGCCAGCGGTCTGGGCTTCGCCCGGTTCGCCGGGCTGATGGCCCTGCCGTGGCTGGTCGCGATCACCGTCGAGTACGTCGTGCTGCGCCGGTTCTTCGCCTCGGACCTGAGCACCGGGTCCGGTGCCGGCACGTCCGGCGGACCCGTCGCCCTGCCGGTCTTCGCGCTCGCCACCGTGGGCTGCACACTCGCCGGCTTCGTCGCCGCCTCCGCGCTGGGTCTCGAACCCGCCTGGGCGGCCGCCGCGGGAGCTGTCGTGCTCGGCGTCCACTCGGCCGTCCGCGGGCGCACCACCGTGCGCGGCATCGTGAGCGCCGCTTCCCTGCCGTTCCTGGCGTTCGTCCTCGGACTCGGCGTCGTGGTCCGCGCGGTCGTCGACAACGGTCTCGCGGACGTCCTCGGGCGGATCGTCCCGTCCGGCACCTCGCTGCCGGAACTGCTCGCGCTCGCGGCCCTGGCCGCCCTGCTCGCCAATCTGATCAACAATCTGCCCGCGGTGCTGGTGCTGCTTCCCCTGGCCGCCCCCGCCGGGCCCGGCGCGGTGCTGGCCGTCCTGCTGGGCGTCAACATCGGTCCCAATCTGACCTACGCGGGCTCGCTGGCGACGCTGCTGTGGCGCCGGATCCTGCACCAGCACGAACACGATGTGGATCTCGGAGAGTTCACCCGGCTCGGTCTGCTCACGGTGCCGGCCGCACTCGTGCTGTCGGTCGTGGCACTGTGGGCGTCACTGCTCCTGCTCCAAGGCCCGGGAGGCTGATTCCCATGCCCGTGATCGCCTGGATCGTCGAGGGCACCTGGCCCGCGTGCGTCGAGGCCGTGCGCGCCCGCGCCACCGAGGGCGAGGACGTCACGCTGCTGCACGTCAGCGAACCGGCCTCGGCGGGCGTCGCCCACGGGGCGTTCGCCGGACTGCTCGGGCGGGGCCGCCACGAGGACGATCCCGGGGACCGGGTGGAAAGTCTCGGGGCCGAGTCGGCCGCACGGCTGCTCGCCGCGGCGGCGGAGCGGTTCGGCCGGCCGTGCACGCGGCTGGAGCGCACCGGCCGGGCGGAGCGGGAGGTCGTCGCCGCGGCGGAGGGCGCCGATCTGCTCGTCGTCGCCAGGGACGGGGACCGCGGGCACCTCGGGCCGCGCAGTCTGGGCCCGGCCGCCCGGTTCGTCGTGGATCACGCCCCCTGCCCCGTACTGCTCGTGTGGCCGGAACGGGCGCCGGACCTCGGGGGCCTGCCGCCGGAACCACCGCACCCGCCCGGCGCACCGCCACGGCCCCCGGGGCCTCCGCCCCACGAGCCCGGACCGCCGCCCGGGGCACCCCCGCACGCCCCGCCCCAACCACCGCACCCGCCCGGCGCACCGCCACGGCCCCCGGGGCCTCCGCCCCACGAGCGGCGCTGAGCCGCCCCCACCCGCCGAGAGCCCGGCCGCCGGGACCGCGCCCGCCGGCCGACCGCGACCTGGGCAGACCGCGACCGGCCTGGGCAGACCTCCCGTGGGGTACGCCCGCCGCAACGGCCGTCAGCCCGGCGTGACCAGCCGCGCCTCATAGGCGAACACCGCCGCCTGCGTCCGGTCGCGCAACCCCAGCTTCACCAGGACCCTGCTGACGTGGGTCTTGATCGTGGACTCCGCGACGACGAGGTGCGAGGCGATCTCCGCGTTCGACAGGCCCTGCGCGATCAGGACGAGCACCTCCGTCTCACGTTCGGTCAGATCGCCGATGCGGGCGAGGGCGGGCGTCCTGGGCTCGGCCGAGATCCGGGAGAACTCCGTGATCAGCCTGCGGGTGACGGTCGGCGCGAGCAGGGCCTCGCCCGCCGCCACCACCCGCACCCCGTCCGCCAGTTGGCGGGCGGAGGCGTCCTTCAGCAGGAAGCCGGAGGCACCGGCGCGCAGCGCCTGGTACACGTACTCGTCCAGGTCGAATGTCGTCAGCACCAGCACCTTCGCCTCGCTGTCGGCCGCGACGATCTCCCGGGTGGCCTCGATGCCGTTGAGCTCGGGCATGCGGATGTCCATCAGGACCACGTCGGGGCGCAGCGCGTCGACCTGGGCGACCGCCTCGCGGCCGTTGACCGCCTCGCCGATCACCTCGATGTCGGGCATGGCGTTCAGCAGGACGGAGAAGCCCTCGCGGACCATCGCCTGGTCGTCGACGATGAGGACGCGGATGGTCATGCGGTCTCTTCCCTCACGACGGGGAGGAACACGGCGACCTCGTAGCCGCCGTCCTCCGTGGGGCCGGTGGTCATCTCGCCGTTCAGCATGGAGACGCGCTCGCGCATCCCCGTGAGGCCGTGTCCCGTTCCGGTGGAGAGGGGCGGGCGGAGCCCTCGTCCGGGGGAGTCCACGGGGTGACGCGCGGGCTTGACCAGGCCGCGGACCGGGCCATTGACGACGCGGACGCCGAGCCCGCCGAGCACGTACGACACCTCGACCTTCGCGGAGGCGCCCGGCGCGTGGCGCAGAGCGTTGCTCAGGGCCTCCTGGACGATGCGGTACGCCGAGAGCTCGACGCCCGGAGGGAGTGGCCGGACCGCTCCGGTGACCGCGAGGCCGACCTCGAGACCGGCGTCCCGGACGTTCCCCAGCAGCCCGTCGAGATCGGCGAGGGTCGGCTGGGGCGCGTCGGGGGCCTCGTAGTCCTCCGCCCGTACGACGCCGAGTACACGGCGCAGTTCGGTGAGCGCTGCCACGGCGTTCTCCCTGATCGTCACGAACGCCTGCTCGAGCTCGGGCGGCGGGTTCTCCACGCGGTAGGGAGCGGCCTCCGCCTGGATGGCGACGACCGACATGTGGTGGGCCACCACGTCGTGCAGTTCGCGGGCGATGGTGGTGCGCTCCTCCAGCAGGGTGCGCCGGTCGCGCTCGACGGCGGTGACGCTCTGCTGGGCCGCGACCTCGCGCTCCGCGTCCCTGCGGACCTGCGCCAGTGCCACGACGAGCAGCGCGACGGCGGCGACGAACATCAGCGGTGCGGTGGCGCCGGGGTAGCCGCGGCCGAGGACGGACTCGGCGAACAGGCCGTACGTCCCGGTCAGCAGCCACATCCAGAAGGCGGCCCGCGGCCGGGTCCGTGCCGCGACGACGGTCAGCACGGCGAGATGGGAGGCGATGGTGGCCGGCGCCCACGGCCACTCGCCCCAGGTTCCGGCCAGGACCGCGAGGAACGGTGTGGTGGCGAGCGAGGCCCAGAACGCCAGCACCGGACGGACCAGCGTCATCAGCACCGTGGCCGCGGGAACCGCCGTGAGGACCAGGAGGACGAGGCCGAAGGCACCGGAGGTGGTGGAGGCGCCGATGAGCAGCACCAGCAGGGCACCGGCCGCGACCACCGCGTGCGGGGTCCAGGCGGCGTACCGGCGGATACGCGCCGGCAGCCGCCGGATCAGCGGTCCGTCGCCCGCCAGCGGGGCCAGCGGCCGGTACGCGAAGGCGTCGTGGAAGAGGTCCTGCCGCAGCCCGCCGAGCGCGCCCATGGCCAGGCGGAACTCGGGGCTGCGGCTGTCGGCTTCGGTGCGCGGTATGCGCTGCGTGGTCGGCGTGTCGGTCACGTCAGCAAAGGTACGGCCGGAGTACGGACGCGGTCGTCACCTGCGGTGGGGATCCTTCCGCGTCCGTCCCAGGTACTACTCGGGTCCTCCCAGGTCAGGCCCGGAACGCGGGCGCGTGCTCGGCGGCCCACTCGGCGAAGCTCCGCGCCGGGCGACCGGTGACCCTCCGCACGGTGTCGACGACGGTCCGGCCCTCGGGCGGGGTGTCGCCGTACACGTCGAGCAGGAAGTCGACCACGTCCTGCGGCAGACCGGCGGCCCGCCACCTGGAGACGGCCTCGTCCGGAGTGAGTTCCCTCAGGGCGATGTCCCTGCCCCGGGCCTTCGCGAGCGTGTCCACCTTGTCCTGGAGGCTCAGCACCTCGGGACCGGTGATCAGGTACGTCTCCCGGTCGTGCCCTTCCTCGGTGAGGGCGACCGCGGCGACGGCGCCGATGTCGGCCTCGTGGACCATGGCGCTGAGCCGGTCGGTGAACGGCTCGCCGACGGTGTCCTCGGTGCGGATCCCGTCGGCCCACTCCAGCGCGTTCGCCATGAACTCGACCGGCATCAGCACCGTCCAGGCCAGGCCGCTCTGGCGCACGGCGTCCTGGAGCGGGGTGTCACCGCCGCCGTTCAGCACGGTGATCCGCCGCACCCCGGCCTCACGGGCGAGTGCGACGATCTCCGGTCCGGTCTCCAGCGGGGCCATGTACTCCCCGTCGAAGGTGATGAGGTGCAGTCCGGTGACGCCCTCCAGGGCCGGTGCCAGGCTCGCCGGATCGGTGAGGTCGCCGCGGACCGCCTCGGCACCCGCCGGCAGCAGGGCGCGGGCCCGGCCGGGGTCGCGGGTCAGGGCGCGGACCGTGTGCCCGCGGCCGAGCAGTTCGGCGACGACCTGGTGGCCGACCGTCCCGGTGGCTCCGGCGACGAGGATCTTCTGGGGGTGCGGGGGATTCGTCATGCGCTCACCGTAGGAAGGCTTGCGGACACCTTCTGTCCGCGTCTCCGCCGTGCACCGCACCCGGTGGCGATCCGCCCCGCCGGGCCGGGTCGGGGCGGCAGCCGTCACCAGGCGAGCTGTGCGATCTCCTCCGCGACCACCGCGCAGGCGTCCGCCGACGGGTCGATGAGCGGGAAGTGACCGACGTCCCCGAGCAGGGTGAGACCGACCGTCTCGCCCGCCTTCGCGGCCGCGTCGACGTAGGACTCGGCGACGGCCTGCGGCACGACGGTGTCCTCGCGGCCCTGGACGACGGCCGTGGCGATCCCGGTGGGCAGCAGCACGGCCGGATCCGCGCAGCCCGCGCGCGCCTCGAACTCCGCCTCACCGCCGAGGAGCTGAAGCACCGCGCCACCGCAGACGTCCAGCTCGGCCGCCCGCCCCAGGTCGCCGATCGGCGCCAGCGCGACGACACCGCGCAACTCCGGGGCGGCCGGGAGCCGCCAGGGCGAGCCCGCCGGCAGTACGTGCCGGGCGGCCGCCCACAGCGCGAGGTGCCCGCCCGCCGAATGGCCGGTGAGGACCATGCGCCGCGGGTCGGCCTGCGGCAGCGCCGTGCGGGCCAGCTCCGGCAGCGCGTCCATCGCCGCCGCGATGTCGTCGAACGTCTCCGGCCAGCGCCCGGCGACCGGCCCGCCGCCGCCCTGCCCGCCGCCGCCCTGCTCGGCGCGCTGCTGGGGCAGCGACGCCCCCCTGCGGTACTCCACGTTCGCCACGGCGAAACCGCGCCGCGCCAGGAAGTCCGCGAACGGGGTGATGTGCCGCCGGTCGTACGGCGCCCGCCACGCCCCGCCGTGCAGAACCACCACGAGCGGCGCCGGCCCCCGGCCGTCGCGCGGCACGTAGAAGTCGACGACCTGGTCCGGGTGTGCGCCGTAGGTCGCCGAAGCGTCCGGGGCGACGGCCGGGTGCGACAGTGCCGAGGCCTCCTCGGCGGCGTCGCGAGCGGCGGCGGGGTCCGGCATGCTGCTCCAACCTTTCGGTGAGGGGGCCGAGTCGGCCTGGCCAGCCGGGACGGTACCAGGCCGCCTCGACCCCCGTGATCAGCCGCCGGCCGGGACGCCCACCGCGGTCAGGACCTCGGCGAGGACCCGTGCCGCGCGCTCGGTGTCCGCGAAGCCGACGTACAGCGGGGTGAAGCCGAAGCGCAGCACATCGGGACGGCGCAGATCGCCGACCACACCGCGCGCGATCAGGGACTCCATGACCGCGGGTGCACCGGGGCAGGCCAGCGCCACCTGGCTGCCCCGCTCGGCGTGCGCGGCCGGGGTGAGCGAGGTGACCCTGCCGCGCGGCACGTACGCCTCGACGCACTCCAGGAAGAAGTCGGTGAGGGCGAGACTCTTGGCCCGCACCGACTCCACCGTGACCCCGTCCCACACGTCGAGTGCCGCCTCCAGCGCCAGCATCGAGAGGATGTCGGGCGTGCCGACCCGGCCGCGCACCGCGCCCTCGGCCGGGGTGTAGCCCCGCGTCATCCCGAAGGGGTCGGCGTGCGAGTTCCAGCCCGGCAGCGGCGAGTCGAAGCGGTCCTGGTGGCGCTCGGCCACGTACAGGTACGCGGGCGAACCGGGCCCGCCGTTCAGGTACTTGTACGTGCAGCCGACCGCGAGGTCCACCCCGTGCTCGTCGAGGCCGACGGGCAGCGCGCCCGCGCTGTGGCACAGGTCCCAGACCGCGAGGGCGCCCCGCCCGTGCAGTGCGGCCGTGATCCCGGGCAGGTCGTGGAGACGGCCCGTGCGGTAGTCGACGTGGTTCACGAGCGCGGCGGCCGTGCGCGGGCCCACCGCGTCCGGAACGTCGGCGGGGTCGACGACGACCGTCCGGTGGCCGGTCAGCCGGGCGGCCGACTCGGCGATGTACCCGTCGGTGGGGAAGGTCGTGGCGTCGACGAGGATCTCGTCACGGCCCTCGGGCGCCATGCGCACCGCCGCGACCACGGCCTTGAAGACGTTCACGCTCGTGGAGTCGCCGACGACGACCTGACCCGGCGCGGCCCCGACGAGTGGGGCTATCCGCTCGCCGATCCGCTCCGGCGCCGTCCACCAGCCGCTCTCGTCCCAGGAGCGGATGCGCAGTTCGCCCCACTGCCTGCCGATGACGTCGGCCATCCGGTCCTCGACGTGGCGCGGCAGGGCGCCGAGCGAGTTCCCGTCCAGGTACACCGTGCCGTCGTCGAGCGCGAACAGCTCCCGCCGCTCGGCCAGTCCGTCCGCCGCGTCCAGCTCCGCGGCCCGCTCCGCCAGTCGGTTCTCAGACATGGCTGCGCGCCGTCCACAGCTCGGGGAACACGTTCTTGGCGGCCCGCTTCTCCAGCCAGGCGACGCCCGCGGAGCCACCGGTGCCGGCCTTGGCGCCCATCGCGCGCCGGGTGGCGACGAGATGGTCGTTGCGCCAGCGCCACACCAGTTCCCCTACATCGGTCAGCGCCTCGCCGAGGCGCACGAGCTCGGCGTCCTGGTCCTCGCTCGCGTAGACCTCCGCCCACACCTGCTCGACCTCGGGGGACGGCTCGTAGCGCTGCGACAGGTCACGGTCGAGGACGGACTGCGGAACGGGCAGGCCGCGGCGGGCAAGCAGCCGGAGCACCTCGTCGTAGAGGCTCGGCTCGTGCAGGGCCTTCTCCAGCTCGGCGTGGACGCGCGGGGCGCCACGGTGCGGCACCAGCATGGACGCGGACTTCTCACCGAGCAGGAACTCCATCCGCCGGTACATCGCGGACTGGAAGCCGGAGCCCTCGCCGAGGGCGCTGCGGTAGGCGTTGAACTGCACGGGGGTGAGCTGCGCGAGCGGCCGCCAGGAGGCGTTGAGCGCGTCCAGCTCCCGCACGGAGCGCTTCAGCGCGTCCATGGCGACGGGCACCTCGTCCCGGCGCAGCGCCCGGGAAGCGGTCTCCCACTCGTGGACGATCACGGTGAACCAGAGCTCCATCACCTGGGTGGTCACCAGGAACACCATCTCGCCGGGATCGTCGGAGAGGGGGTGCTGGAGGTGGGTGAGAACGTCCGCCTGGACGTAGTCCTCGTACGGGGTCGTGCCCGCGAAGTCGAGGTTCGGGGTGACCGAACCCGCTCCGGAGGCATCGGGAAATTGCGACATTCGCCGTCTCCTGACACATGTGTCCGGGTAGCGGTCCGCTCCTTCCGTTCGTGGTCTCGGAGCCCCGGTCCCCTGCGCGCATCATAAACACGGGTCCCGGCGGTGACGCGAGGGGCGGGTGCCCGGTCAGGGCACCCGCCCCGTGCGGATCGGAAGGATCAGCCGAGGGTGTCGGCCGCCGTCTCGGACGAGTCGCGCAGGAACGTGCTGCAGCGCTCGTACTCGTCCTGCTCACCGATCGCCTGCGCGGCGCGGGCGAGCGCGTGCAGGGCACGCAGGAAACCACGGTTCGGCTCGTGCTCCCCAGAGAAAGGTCAAAGATGTAACTGGAGCATGAGGGGGAACGGTATGACCGAGCAGGAGTGGCTGGACAGCCTCGCGGCCCAGCTGCCGGAGCAGGATCCGGAGTGGGTGGTGGACCTTGCCAGGATCTGCTCCACGGAGTGGACGGGCGACAAGCCTCCTACGGGGGAGGCCCGCAAACCCGCCAGGGCAAGTGCCGCTCTACCTGACGGCGACGATTCGAGGCGCACCAGCGCGCCGGCGGGGTTTCAGGATCGCTCGCAAACCGACGGGAGCTGAACCGATGGCCTCTTCGTGCGAGGCCACACGGAGGGAGCCACGCTTGAGATGCGCGAAACCTGCGTACACGCCCGCGCCGAGATCGAGAATGATGTAGTTGCCCCATAGGTGGCGGGGCCAGCCCAGGCTACGTACGAAGCCAGAAGGACGACCCCCGGGTACCACAGTCGCGGTGAAGTCGCGCATCACCAGGTCCGGCACGGGCGGGGTCGCCCTGGCCGCGATCGTCGTGCGCTTCTTGCGCCGCAGGTACCGGCCGATGATGTGGTTGATCCGCATCAGCCGGGCCACCCGCTTGCGGTTGATCTTCCACCCCAGGGCCCGCAGCTCCGCATGCACCCGCGGGGCACCGTATGCGCCCTGGTGTCCGGCATGGATGGCGCGGATCTCGGCCACCGTCCGCTTCATCTCGGCCTGGCGCTCGGCACGAGAATCCATTGTCAGGGTGTCCACTCCAAAGGATCAGCCTCAGTCGACGATCTGCTCCGCATCTTCGGCATAGACCGGTCGTGAACCAACGAAGCCGGGTCCCGACAGGCAAGGGGCCCCGGCCTCCATCTGTCACCTGAGCACCGGCTCGATGTCCGCCGGATCGAAGATCGGCCCGTTGGACGCGGGCTTGATGATGACCGCGCGGAAGACCTTGAGGACCGCGGCACGCCGCTGCTCGATCGCCAGGCTCTCCCACCGACCCCGTATGTCGATGGGGCCCGCCGCGAAAGTCGCGGCCTCGGCCCGATGCAGGGCTCGCTCCCGATGCAACTCCGCGATCCGCTTCTCCAGGTCCTCGGTGAGCGCGATGTAACGAGCGGCCGACATGCGCTTCTCCTGCCACGCCTGCTTGAACTCGGCCATGTCCCGCTCCAGGGAGGCCAGTTGCTCCTCCTTGGTCCATTCCGGCGCCCGCTCACGTACGCTCGCCAGCGCCTTGTCCGAGCTGAGGAACACCGCGTTCCTGATGAGACGGTCGACCGGTTCGCCGGCCCTGGCCACTCCCCCGCATCCACCGTCGTTCTTACCGGGGCACGCGTACTTGAACTGCGACGACGTCTTCGTCTTCCGGTACGACGGGAAAGCCCGCATCTTCGTACCGCACCGCCCGCACCGGGCGATACCGGAGAGCAGGTACTTGGTCGCGTTGTCCCGTGGAACACGGCCCTCCGACTCCCGCTTGACCTTCTCCGTCAGCAGGTACCAGTCATCGGGAGTGATGACCGGCTCCCAATCGCCGACGACGGGAGCACCGCTCTCGTCCAGGAACAACTCACCCTGGTGCATCCGGTAGCCGCAGATCCGCGGGTTCATCAGCATCCGCTTGATCTTGGAGTCGTCGAAGAAACCGCCGCTGTGGGACCTGATCCCCTTGTCTCTCCACTCGCGCGCGATCGATGCCCAGCGGATCCCGCCCAGGAAGTCCTTCACGGCCTTGCGGAGGTTCTCGGCCTCCTCCGGCACCAGCGTCCTGCGGTCCTCGCGGTTCCATCCGTACGGTGCCCGGCCGCCGGGGAGCTTTCCCTGCGCCGCCAGTTCCAGGTGCTTGCGCTTCGTCCGCTTCGACGTGTCCGACGATGACTTGTTGGCGATGGTGACCTTGATCCGCGCGATGAACCGACCGTTCTCCGTCGACAGGTCGATGTCCGACGCCGAGACGGAGTCGAAGACGAGGTGACGCTTCCGGCGCTCGGCATCCTCGTACTCGTCGATCCACGCCTCCAGTTCACGCGGCTGGCGCGTGAAGCGGTCGATGTCCCAGGCGACGACCCCGTCGATCCGCCCGGCCTTCAGGTCTTCCAGCATCTGCCGGAACTCCGGACGGACCGTCTTGCGCTTGTACGCGGAGAGGTCGTTGTCCTCGTAGACCTTGGCGACCTCCCACCCCCGGGCAGCGCAGTGCAGTCGGCAGTCCTCTTCCTGCCGTGCGACGCCCAGCCCCTCGGCCTCGTCGTCCTTGCTGATCCGGGTGTAGACGCCCACCTGAATTGCCCCGCAGGACCCCCGTCGTGCCGCCATGCGCCGGATCGTCGCACATCGCGATCAGGTACATCAAGCGCCTTTCTCATATCACTCAGGACCAAGGCCGATATCCCGCAGAGGCGTCCCGAACGTCCGTCCCCAAGTGGCAGACTGATTGCATGACGACGCACAAGAACCTGCTCGGCGGCCCGGACCCGACCCACCTGCCGGAGAACGAAGAGGCGTACCGCCTGCTGGGCGAGGAGTCCCTGGCGCCGGCCGAGGTCGCGGCGAAGCATCCGACGTTCTCGCTCGCCTGGGCGATGCTCGCGGACGACGCCTTCGAGGCGGGGCGGGTGATCGAGTCGTACGCCTACGCGCGCACCGGCTATCACCGCGGTCTGGACTCGCTGCGCCGTGCCGGGTGGAAGGGACATGGCCCCATCCCTTGGGACCACCGGGCCAATCGCGGGTTCCTGCGCTGCCTCGCCGCCCTCGCCCGTGCCGCCGGCGCGATCGACGAGAAGGACGAGACGGAGCGTTGCTGGCAGTTCCTCAAGGACAGCAGCGCCGAGGCGTACGCCGAACTGAAGCGGTAGTCACCGCAGTTGAGACGTCTGTGTCGCCGTCGCTCAGGCAGCGGCGGCGGCACGGAATGCAGAAACAACCCGATTACATGTAGCGCCCTTCTCCCACGGCACCGGGCCGTGCCCCTTCCAGCCGCTGCGGCGCAGCGCGTCCAGGCGCCGGTGGTATCCCGTACGCGCGTACGCGTACGACTCGACGACCCGCCCGGCCTCGAACGCCTCGTCGGCGAGCTGGGCCCAGGCGAGCGAGGAGGTCGGGTACTTCGCGGCGACATCGGCGGGGGCCGTACCGTTCGCGAGCATCTCCCGCGGCTCGGGGTCGTCGGGCAGATGGGTGGGGGGGGCGGTCCCCCCAGCAGGTTCTCGTGGATGGCCATGGGTTCAGTGCCACAGGTCGCCGGCGGATCCGTGGAGCCGGTGGCCGCACACGCCGGGGAGGGGCGCGGTCGTCCCAGGCCGGATGAGGGAGGCACCCGGCCTGGGCCGGGACGTCCGACGAGGCGGCGTCGTGGCGGGGACGCGGGGAGACGGCGGGCGGAGGCACCGGCATGCGACGGAGCGGGGACGCGGGAGGTGGCGGTGGTGCCCGGCAGGGACCGGGGGCGGTCGTCAGCGGCCGTCAACCCCCGCCACCGCGTCGTCCGGGTCGTCGATCCAGCCGGCCGTCCCCGGTGCACCCGCGCTCCGGCTCGGGCACCGGCTCCAGAGGTGGCGCGCCCACACCGCAGTGCACCTTGCATGCGGCGTGGCCGGGCACCTCCGCCGGCCGCCGCACCATGGCCCACGCCAGCACCGCGCCCACCACGAGGACCAGCGCGCACAGGGGCATCGCCCGGGCGAAGGCCGCCGCGAACTGATCCGGGATCCGGTACGCCTCCGGCCCCATCCCGGCCAGCATCGGCAGCGCGGCCACCGCGAGCAGCCCCGCCGCCCGGGCCGCCGCGTTGTTGACGCCGCTGGCGATCCCGGCCCGCGCGGTGTCCACGGACGCCAGCACGGTCGCGGTCAGCGGCGCCACCAGGATCACCATCCCCACGCCCAGCACCACCAGAGCCGGCAGCACATCGGCGACGTAGGCGGCGTCGGGTCCGACGCGCAGCATCAGCAGCATCCCGGCGGCGCACAGCAGCGGCCCTACGGTGAGCGGGATGCGCGGTCCGATCCGCTCGCCCAGCTGGCCGGCCCGTGCGGAGAGCAGCAGCATCAGCACGGTGGTGGGCAGCAGCGCGGTACCGGCGGCCAGGGCCGAGTAGCCCGAGACGACCTGGAGTTGCAGGGCGGTGAGGAAGAAGAAGCCGCTGAACCCCGCGTACACGCACACGGTCACCAGGTTCACCGCCGTGAACAGCCGGGAGCGGAAGATCGACACCGGCAGCATCGGATTCCTCCGGCGCTGTTCCAGCCGGACGAACACGGCGCCCGTCAGCACGCCCGCGACGCCTGTCCACCACGAGCCGTCGATCAGCGCGTACGTCACCAGCGCGAGGGCGAGCGCCCCCAGCGCCGCGCCCAGCACATCGAACCGGCCGTGAGCCGCGGGGTCACGCGACTCGGGGACATGGCGCATCGCGACCGGCACGCACAGGGCGGCCAAGGGCACGTTCAGCAGGAAGACCCACCGCCAGCCGGGGCCGTCGACGAGCCAACCGCCGACGAACGGCCCGACCGCCGCGCCCACCCCGCCGAATCCGGACCACAGCCCCACGGCCCTGGCCCGGTCGTCCGGGTGGAAGCTCGCCTGGATCAGCGCGAGCGACCCCGGAGTGAGCAGCGCCCCACCGACGCCCTGCAGCGCCCGGGCGACGATCAGCACACCGGCGTTCGGCGCCAGTCCGCAGGCGAGCGAGGCCAGCGCGAACCACACCACCCCGACGAGGAACACCCGGCGGCGCCCGTACCGGTCCCCCAGCGCCCCGCCCAGCAGAATCAGCCCGGCGAGGGTGAGCATGTAGGCGTTGACGGTCCACTGGAGCTGGGCGAGATCGGCGTCGAGGTCCTCACCGATGTGGGGCAGGGCGACATTGACGACGGTGGAGTCGAGCATGGCCATGCCGGACCCGAGGACGGTCGTCAGGACGATCCAGCGCCCGGTTGCCGACGCGAGCCTGATGTCCATACGGCGAATCATTCCGCTCCACGGGTCTCCCGGCGACCCGGCCACGGGTCGCCGAACCACGGCCGGGTGCGGCTCGATACGGGGCCCGGGCGTGGCGGGCCGGAGGCCGGGGGCGGCTCGATACAGGGCCCGGGCGTGGCGGGCCGGAGACCGGGGGCGGGGGCGGCCGGGGCACGAGCCGGCCGGCCCCGGGCAGCGGCGTCAGTTCAGCCGGATCAGGGCGCACGATCACGCCGGAGCCCCGGTCGACCGCCGATCCCGGCCGGCCCCGGACGGCGGCTTCAGGTCAGCCGGGTCAGCGCCCGCACCAGCGCGTCGGCGCCCGCCTCCGCCTTGGACCGGGGACAACCCAGATTGAGGCGGACGAAGCCGTCCGCCCCGTACACCCGGCCCGGCATGATCGCGACGCGCTCCCGCTCGACCAGCTCCCGTTGCAGCGCCTCGTCGTCCACGCCCAGCGCCCGGAGGTCGACCCACGCCAGGTAACCCGCCTGCGGCGGCTCCCAGCCGAGGACGGGGAAGGCCGACCGCAGCCGCTCCTCCAGCATCGCCAGGTTCCCCGCCACATAGCCGCGGGCGGCGTCCAGCCATCCGGCCCCGTCCCGGTACGCGGCGATGTGCGCCGTCAGCGAGAGCACGGCCGGCGAGGCGAGCCCCTCACCTGTCTCCATACGCCGGACGAACGCCGCACGCTCCCCGGGATCGCCGATGATCCCGTAGGAGCCGGTCAGCGCCGGGAAGTTGAACGCCTTTGACGCCGAGGTGACCAGCGCCCACCGCCCCCGGCCGTCCGCGAACCGCGTCCACGGCAGATGCCGGTGCCCGTCGTGCACGAAGTCGGCGTGGATCTCGTCCGAGATCACGGCGACCCCGTGCGTCTCCGCCAGCTGGGAGAACCCCTTCAGCTCGTCCTCGGTCCACACCCGTCCGGTGGGGTTGTGGGGCGAGCAGAGGATCAGTACCTTCGCGTCGGCCCGGGCGAGCTCCCGCTCCAGCCCCGCCCCGTCGCCCACCGCGACCCCCCGGAGCCGGCGCCCGAGGCCCGTCACCGCCTTGCGGAAGCCGTCGTACGTGGGGGTGTGGACGACGACCCCGTCCCCCGGCTCCGTCCACATCCGCAGCAGCTGCGACACCTGGTTGAGGACCGACGGTGCGTACACGATCCGCTCCGGATCGAGCGGGGTGCCGTGTCGCCGCGCGTACCAGCCGCGTATCGCCTCGCGGAACGCACCGAGCCGCCAGTCGGTGTACCCGAAGACCCCGTGCGCGAGACGCTCGCGCAGTGCGTCCAGCACCTGCGGCGGGGATGCGAAGTCCATGTCGGAGATGGTGAACGGCAGCAGTCCTTCCACGCCGAACCGGTCGGCGGCACCGTCCCACTGCACGCTGTCGGTGCCGCGCCGGTCGACGGGGGTGTCGAAGTCGTACGGAGCGTGGTGCGTCAACGTCGGATCCCTCCGGACAGGACGAAGGCCCGGCACCGTTCGCCGGTACCGGGCCTCACGTCGGCTGGGTCTCGTCCCGCTCGCCTCGGCCTGCCGCCGGTTACTTCATCTTGTTGCCGGCGGCGCGCAGCACCTGGCAGGCCTCGAGGACACGCTTCGACATGCCCGCCTCGGCCGCCTTGCCCCAGGAGCGCGGGTCATAGGTCTTCTTGGAGCCGACCTCGCCGTCAACCTTCAGCACGCCGTCGTAGTTCTTGAACATGTGGTCCGCGACGGGGCGGGTGAAGGCGTACTGGGTGTCGGTGTCGAGGTTCATCTTGACGACCCCGTTCTCCAGTGCGACCGCGATCTCCTCGGCCGTGGAGCCGGAGCCGCCGTGGAAGACGAAGTCGAACGGCTCGGACTTGCCGTACTTGGCGCCGACACCCTCCTGGAGCTCCTTCAGCAGCTCGGGACGGAGCACGACGTTGCCCGGCTTGTAGACGCCGTGGACATTGCCGAAGGAGGCGGCCAGCAGGTAGCGGCCCTTCTCGCCCAGGCCGAGCGCCTCGGCGGTGCGGATGGCGTCCTCGACCGTGGTGTACAGCTCGTCGTTGATCTCGTGCGTGACGCCGTCCTCCTCGCCGCCGGTCGGGGTGATCTCGACCTCGAGGACGATCTTGGCGGCGGCCGCACGGGCCAGCAGCTCCTGGGCCACGGACAGGTTGTCGGCCAGGGTCTCGGCCGAGCCGTCCCACATGTGCGACTGGAAGAGCGGGTTCTGGCCCTGGGCGACACGCTGCTCGGAGATGGCCAGGAGCGGGCGGACGTAGCCGTCCAGCTTGTCCTTCGGGCAGTGGTCGGTGTGCAGGGCGATGTTGACCGGGTACTTGTCGGCCACGATGTGGGCGAACTCGGCGAGGGCCACGGCGCCGGTCACCATGTCCTTGTTGTACTGGCCACCCAGGAACTCCGCACCACCGGTGGAGATCTGGACGATGCCGTCGCTCTCGGCCTCCGCGAAACCGCGCAGCGCAGCGTGCAGGGTCTGGGACGAGGTGACGTTGATGGCCGGGTAGGCGAACTTGCCTGCCTTCGCCCGGTCGAGCATCTCGTTGTAGACCTCGGGGGTTGCGATGGGCATCTGTCCGCTCCTTGTGATGTGCGGTTTGCGTTGCTTGGCACCCTGACCTGGGGGCGACGTCATCGTCGCACCTATCTTTCCAGACGCCCATGGGGGCTCAGGGGGCAAGGGGCGGGACGTTTCACGTGAAACGCCCGCCCTCTGCGATAAAGCGCAGGTCAGCTCCGACCGCCGGAATCAGGCGAGGCCGAGGTCCTGCAGTTCGAATCCGGTCAGATAGGGCAGCCCCGCCTCGGAGATCGCCCCTGCGGCGCCGCGGTCCACGATCGTGGCCACGGCGACGACCTCGCCGCCGGCCTCCCGAACGGCCTCGACCGCGGTGAGCGGCGAACCACCGGTCGTGGAGGTGTCCTCGACGACAAGGCAACGGCGGCCCTTGACGTCCGCGCCCTCGATACGCCGCTGCATCCCGTGCGTCTTCTGGGCCTTCCGCACGACGAACGCGT
The DNA here is from genome assembly GCF_040656535.1 of Streptomyces sp. NPDC049887. Taxonomy (NCBI): domain Bacteria; kingdom Bacillati; phylum Actinomycetota; class Actinomycetes; order Kitasatosporales; family Streptomycetaceae; genus Streptomyces; species Streptomyces sp. NPDC049887. Next base: position 239,014 of record NZ_JBFAMM010000010.1, read on the forward strand.
CCAGACGCCCGCCGCGGGCGGCGGAGGCGTGCAGCATCGCGGACGCGACGGGGTCGGCACCCAGCGTCAGACCGCCGACGCAGTCGAAGTCCAGGTCCTTGGTCAGGTCGAGCATGACCTGGCCGACCATGGGCGCTGCCTCGCCGTCCAGCGTGATCCGGCGAAGGTCGATGTAGTAGTCGGCCTCACGACCCGAGGAGAGGGTCACCTTGCCGTGCACCACGGCCTTGTCCTTGATCTGCTGGAGCAGCTCAGCACGTACGTCAGTCATGGCCATGAGCTTAGGCCCTGCCCTGGGGCCCCGGCCGGGACCGCCCCCGGCACACCGGCTGCCGTACCGGGAGCCCGTTCGCGCCGCAGGACCCCGCGCCGGCATGGCCCCCGAACCCCGGCCCGGCCGCCCCGTACCGCAATACGCCCTAGATGTATTGCCCTGTGAGGTTGGGGACGCGGGTGGCGGGTGGTTGGCCTTTCAGCGCGGTGTGTCCGCGGTGGTGATTGTAGGTGTGCAGCCATGCG